>CAZVEI010000332.1:0-2321 GCA_964626295.1 uncultured Alkalibaculum sp. | reverse complement strand
CTACTGCTAAGGCCGCGCCATTCATAAAATGAAAGCTCTGTTTTTGCTTACCTCATTGGCTCACAAAAAAGCAGGGATTTTACTCCCTGCTATAAAGTAGTGTATGAGATATTATCAATTATCGCCAGTATTAATGGCGCTCTATTATAATTTACTTCAAAGAATCTTTTTATAATAGATTTTTATAATGTTACCTTACACCCCGTATAAACTTCGGCCAAATTTCAAAGCCAGTAGTTGTCGGAATGCCTAAAATATTTACGATCTCTGGTTCGTGGTACATTAAGTTTTTCATCTTAAATCAACCCCTATACCTTTCGATTTTCAATATTTGCTTCCTATAAAAATCATGGTTTTAAACTTCTCTACACTACTTTATAAACTTATTATGTCTAAATTCTAACTACATATGCATCATAATTATATTTTTTATTAACTTAGTTTTATTATGAATTCATTTATTTTTCTAATTGAATTTTATGGTGAATAACTTATCATTTATGATAAGATTCTTTATGATATTTTATTATTAAAAATATTTCTATTAAATTTAAATAAAAAAAGAAAGAAAGGATTATATAAAATTATAATCCTTTCTTTTTTAACTGTTTATGAGTTGCATATTTTCTAGAATGATTCCTAAGTGGTAATTGTATATCATATCTAAGGAGCTTAGGTTTTCATTGCATTCATATTTATGAACTGTAAAACCAGAGTCTTGTAGCTTTTCATAATTTAATTCATTTAATTTCCTCTCACAGACAATGGGAGCTATTACCTTGAGATGAGAATAGGTTTCTTTCATTATTTCTAGCATAGTGACAGTACCCTGTACTTTTTGTTGATTTACATACTGAACCTTAATTTCGTTTAAATACTCTTTTAATTCATCTTTTAAATGATTTAGGTCATCACTTAATTCCCTTATAGAATGATCTACTGAATTGCAGCAGTCCTCCTGGCAACAATTCATTTTGACCATATCCTCTTTTATACATGGACAAATATACTCTTCAATAATTTCATTAAATCCTTTATTAAGAGAGGTCAATTGTTTTTTAATGCTCTTTTCAAAATTATAAGGTGCAATCAAGTAGTTTATTGCTAATCCAATGAGAATCCCTATAGAGGTATCAGCAATACGATTTATACTGTACTCTACAACTTCTAATCCTCCAATATTAAGCATAATAGAAATAAATACGACTCCAGCAATAGATATGGATTTATTCCAATGAAACACATTACAGATTGTGATGATGATCATCATTCCAAGAGCGCTTAAAAGGGCATCGCCAGGATGGATCAAGGCAAAGCCTAAACCTACAATAGCCCCTAAAATTGTTCCCATTACTCGATCTCTGCCAACTTTAAAAGAGCTTATAATAGAGATTTCCATTGACAGTATGGCTGCAACAACTGCAAAAAAAGAGTTTTCCCAGTGGAATATATGGTATACAATAATACAAATAAAAACAGCTAAGGAAGTCTTAAAAGTTCTCATTCCAATTTTATAATTCAATGATTTGTACTCCTTCTAATCATTCTTCCATTTCAAAAAATAAATTATCATTGTCTTCACTTGCTTCTAGAAATACCTTTAATAGCCTATTGCCATATTGCTCAAGATTGGTTTTAAGAGTCTCGGTATTCTTAAAAACAATGTGGATTGGCACATCATAAGCACTTAATAAATCCCATAGGGCATCTAAATTTTTACCATAGTATTGGGGAAAATCAAGACCCTTAGATATGTACACATGAGCTTCTTCCTTTGTATTCATTTTTTCTCCATCTAATAGAATTCTTTTCATCATATCACCTACACATTTTAATATAATTGAGTAAAGTTTTCATAGTGATCCTCTGTATAGTATATTAACCCATCATTTGAGTAAACTATTCGCTCAGCTCCTCTAAAACCACCACTATAGTTTACGTCGCCTTCAAACCACTTTCTTTGCTTTTGATCAGGTAATATGCCTTCATAATTACCAAAGCGATCTCCACCTATTACACCTTTGTCTGTCACCTCCCATAGATTGCCTTTAGAACTCTCCCACCCAAGTTTTGAAGCCTCTGACTTCGTAATATAATTAGGTGGTAGCTTATCATAGGCATGAATATACAAGGCTACCTCGTCCACACTATAGTAAGCTTGATTCTCCTGAAGCAATTCCTCTTGTACGTCATCTACTACTTTTTCATTTTGGGCAATTTCACCATTATTTTGCTCATCTTCTACTAATATATCAAGGCTGCATCCAACCCCAATAAACAAAGTCATAAAAATGAGTAGGATTCCTAATAACTTTTTCTTC
>CAZVEI010000331.1:0-2327 GCA_964626295.1 uncultured Alkalibaculum sp. | reverse complement strand
TATTAGAAGAAATTTATATTCAAATAATAGAAAAAAAATCTCTTTAAAATATTTGTTAGATGTTATATACTACACTAGTGTGTCTCACTATACATTCGACAAATTATTTCAGAATACGATATATTTAGACAATGAAGCGCAGGAAGTAGATATTCGAATTATCAACGACATTACTAAAGAGGATTTGTTGATTACAGATGACTATGGCTTAGCTTGCGCTACCATAGAAAAGTGTAAAGCTGTTATATCTTCTTCTGGAAATATTTATACGAAAGACAATATTGAATTGTTACTATATCAAAGACATTTAGCTCAATTAGCACGCAAAAAAAGAGAAAAAGTATCGAATAAAAAGAAGCGAAATGAAGAAGTAAATGAACATTTTTATCAGGTACTAAAGGCAGTTGTAGAAAGGGAAATAGACAACAAGTAAAATCTTTTGGACAGTTATGGAAATTGGGGTGAGAAAATTTGAGAGGTAAGAATTATTACTCCAGCGATGTCATTGATGAAATCGTCAGTGCAAATGATATTGTCGATATTATTTCAGAATATGTAACACTTAAAAAAATGGGTACAAGCCATAAATGCTGCTGTCCATTTCACGTAGAAAAAACGCCTTCATTTGTTGTGACAAAGGAAAAGCAATTGTATCACTGTTTTGGTTGTGGTGCAGGTGGCAATGTCATAACTTTTATCATGGAAATCGAAAAACTAAACTTCGTCGAAGCTCTAAAATTTCTTGCAGATAAAGCCCACATTAAATTGCCTCAAAACCAACAATATAACAGCGAAAGAAATGAAAAAAGAGAAAGACAACTTCTTATACACAGGGATGCAGCAATATACTATTATAAGGCATTATTATATGATCCTAAGGCAATGTCGTATTTAGAAAATAGAAAGGTAGATAAGACCACTATTAAAAAATATGGCTTAGGCTATGCACCTAAATATGGTAATGGCTTACTTCGCTACCTGCTCAGTAAGAAGTATGCTGTCAATGAATTATTAGAATCTGGATTAATCTTAAGGAGTAAAAACAGATCTACAAATGATTTATACGATCGTTTTAGAGACCGCATTATGTTTCCTATACAAAACGTTACAGGAAAAGTAATTGCCTTTGGAGGCAGAGTGCTAGACAATAGCGTATCACCGAAGTACTTAAATTCTCCTGAAACTCAAATCTTTTATAAAGGGAAAAACTTGTATGGATTAAATAATGCAAAAAAAGAAATCGTAAATGAACAAATCATAATTGTAGAAGGTTATATGGATGTCATTGGCCTTTATCAAGAAGGCATCAAAAATGCTGTAGCGTCATTAGGAACAGCTTTTACCCAAGATCAAAGCAAGCTGCTTAAACGATATGCAAAAGAAGTAATAGTCATATACGATGGGGATCGAGCGGGTCAAGAAGCTACGTCTAAGGCCATAGAAATATTAGAAGATAATGATGTGGATGTGAAAATAGTCTCTTTGCCAGATAATCTTGATCCTGATGAGTACATAAATCAATATGGAAAAGATGCATTTGAGCTACAAGTGTCAGAAGGAATGACTCCTTTAGAGTATAAAGTTTCTAAATTAAAAGAATCCTATGACATAAGTAGCGTAGATGGTAAAATCAAATTTGCAAAAGAAATGGCTGTATATCTAAGTAATATTAACAGCGGTATTGAACGAGAAGCTTATTTAAATAAAATGGTAGCAGACACAGGAATTTCAAAAGAAACAATTCTTCAAGAAATTAAAAAAAATGCGACAAAAGAGCATAAAAATAATTCTAATGGAAAATATAGGAATGAAAAACCAGAAAAATTTGTAAAAAATGCTTACACTATTGCTCAAGAAGAAATTTTAAAAATTTTAATCAATGAAAAAAATATCTTTTCTCTAATTGCATCTAGAATTAAGGTAGATGACTTTCAAGACGGAATTTATCAAGATTTAGCGCATTACCTATTCACTCGATTAGAGAATGGAGAAGAAATTGAAGGTAATAAATTCATAAATGGCATAATTCATAAAAATGACCTAGAAATTGCATCGTCAATATTTACATCGGATGAGATAAGCTCAGAGGAACAAACTATCAATAGTTACTGTAATACGATTAAAAAGTTTAAAATCCATAATGATAATAAATCGTTGCAAAATCAATTATTAAATGCAACAAATAATGAGGAAAAAAATAAAATATATTATCAAATTATCGAAAACAAACGTAAACTAGAGAAATTATAGTCGAGAGGAGGGTTAGAGTGGAAGTTAATGTTAAACAGATGCAAAAAGTTAAAGAACTTCTTGCAAAAGGAAAAAAA
>CAZVEI010000330.1:0-2337 GCA_964626295.1 uncultured Alkalibaculum sp. | reverse complement strand
CCTCGAGAGATGCCCCAACCCTAGCTGCTGAATTTTTGCCTATACAAAAAATATAAAAATCTATATAATAAATGTGCAGTATGCTTGTAAAGGAGAGGGTATTAATGAAGGAAAACATTGCAATTATTTTAGCAGCAGGACAAGGGACGAGAATGAAATCCGATGTGCCAAAGATTTTACATAAAATTTGCGGAAAATCGTTAATTCAGCATGTATTAGACCATTGTACAGATGCGTCTATAACAAAAAAATACGTAGTAGTAGGCCATAAACACGAAGAAGTTGAAAAAGCCTTAGGAGATACAGTACAATACGTACTTCAAGAAGCACAATTAGGAACAGGCCACGCCATTATGCAGGCAAAAGACGTATTAGAAGAAAATCTTGAAAGCAATATTATCGTTCTTATGGGAGATGCACCTTTAATATCTTCTTACACCTTGAAGGAATTTGTGAAGCTTCATGAAGAAAATAAAAATAGTGTAACTGTATTAACTGCTACTACCCAAAATCCTCAAGGATATGGTAGAATAGTTAAAGACCCGTGTGGAAATTTGCTGAAAATTGTAGAACAAAAAGATGCAACAGAAGAAGAAAAGCAAATACAAGAAATTAACTCAGGGGTATACTGTTTTAGAGGAAAGGATCTTCTAGACGCATTATCTAAATTGACAAATAAGAATGCTCAAGGAGAATATTACCTAACAGATGTAATTGAAATCATGAAAAAGGATCATCTTAAAGCAGGAGTATGCATTACTTGTGAAGAAGATATTAAAGCAGTCAACTCAAAGAGAGAATTAGCACAAACAGATTTTCTTATGAGAAAGCGAATTAATAATAAATTAATGGACAATGGGGTTACTATTATTGATCCAAATTGCACGTACATAGGTGCAGATGTTACGATAGGTAGGGATACTATTGTCTATCCTGGAACGATCATTGAAGGCAATACAGTTATTGGAGAAAACACTGCTATTGGTGCAAACTGCAAAATTGTCGATAGCCAAATTGGAGATGGTGTGGATATTCAAAGCTCCACAGTACTCCAAAGTAAAATCATGAATGAGACAAAGGTTGGCCCTTACGCTTATATTCGCCCTAACTGTATAATTGGAGAAAGGGTTAAAATAGGAGATTTTGTTGAGGTGAAAAATAGCACGATAGGAAATGATACAAAGGCATCCCATTTAACTTATATAGGAGATGCGAAAGTAGGCTCTGGCGTAAATTTAGGTTGTGGTGTAGTATTTGTAAACTACGATGGCAAGAAAAAATATCAAACGGTAGTAGAAGATGACTGCTTTATAGGATGCAATGTAAATTTAATTGCACCAGCCAATATTAAAAAAGGCTCTTATATAGCAGCAGGTTCCACTATAACAGAACCTGTAGAAGAGGATACCTTAGCTATTGCCCGATGTAAACAAGTTAATAAAGTAGGCTATATAAAAAACAAATAATAGAACATATATTCTGAGGAGGAAATAGTTTATAATGGATGGTAAATTTCAAGGAGTGAAGCTAATCGCAGGGAATTCTAATCCCATACTGGCAGAGGAAATATCAGAAATATTAGACATTCCATTGACCAATGCAACAATTCAAACTTTTAGCGATGGGGAGATTTCTGTTAATGTCAATGAAACCGTTAGAGGTTCTGATGTATACGTAATTCAATCTACATCTTACCCAGTTAATGATAATCTTATGGAATTGTTAATCATCATTGATGCAATGAAGAGAGCGTCTGCAGGAAGAATTAATGCAGTAATCCCTTATTACGGTTATGGAAGACAAGACCGAAAAGCAAAATCACGTGATCCTATTACCGCAAAATTAGTAGCAGATTTAATAACTGTAGCAGGAGCAGATCGCGTAATTACCATGGATTTACATGCAACCCAAATCCAAGGCTTTTTTAACGTGCCTGTAGATCACTTATTAGGTATGAATATTTTAGCAGATTATTTCAATGAAATACAGCTTAAAGACTTAGTCGTCGTTTCTCCAGATGCAGGTAGTGTAAAGAGATCTAGAATACTTGCACAAAAACTTGAGGCACCTCTTGCTATTATTGACAAGAGAAGACCTAAGGCTAATGTATCTCAAGTAATGAACATTATAGGTGATATCGTAGGAAAAAACTGCATCGTAATGGATGATATGATCGATACAGCAGGAACTATATGTAATGGTGCTGAGGCACTCATGAAGCTAGGTGCTAAAAGTGTATATACAGCATGTACTCATGGTGTGCTTTCAGGGCCAGCTATAGAAAGATTAAAAACAGATAATATTAAACAAGTTATTGCCCTCAACACAATACAAATT
>CAZVEI010000329.1:0-2338 GCA_964626295.1 uncultured Alkalibaculum sp. | reverse complement strand
TATTATACATTAAATAGAAGAATTTTCAAATGTGAGTATTATCAGAAAGCGGAATGCAAAAAAATCATCCATAAACTGGATACTTTTATTTCTTAATTTATATTCAATAAAGGCCACTAATTCTAAATTACCCAATACGCGAAGCGCACGACCGCCCACTCATCCAACGAACCAACCGTCGACCACTCTCAATAGTAGAATCATTCGTTAAAAGACGAAATCAGATAAATATGATATACTAACTACTCTAGAAAAGATATAGGAGTGAAATCTTTGAACTATAAAAACATTATACAAGGCACATTTATTTCTAGGCCTAATCGCTTTATTGCCCACGTAAAAATCGAGGATAAAATTGAAATTTGCCACGTTAAGAATACAGGTCGTTGCAAAGAGCTTCTTATAGAAGGAGCAACTGTCTATTTAGAACACAGTGACAATCCTAATCGAAAGACTGCTTACTCGCTTATTGCTGTACAAAAGGAGCACCGTCTGATTAACATAGACTCACAATCGCCAAATAAGGTCTTACATGAAGGGCTTTTAGACAAAACTATTATACTTCCAGACTTTGAAGAGATTACAGAAATCAAGCCTGAAAAAGTATACCAAAAATCTCGATTTGATTTTTATATTGAAAATGAAAAACGAAAAGCCTTTATTGAAGTAAAAGGCGTCACCTTAGAAGAAAATGGAGTGGTAAAATTTCCAGATGCTCATACTGAGCGAGGATTAAAACACGTTTACGAATTAATCCATGCGATAGAAAATGGCTATATGGCATACATTGTATTTGTCATTCAAATGAACCATGTAAAATACTTCACCCCCAATGATGAAACCCAAAAAGAGTTTGGCGAAGCGCTGCAATACGCTTGGCGTAAGGGAGTACAGGTTTTAGCTTATGAATGTGATGTGGAGCCAGGAGCATTGAAGTTAAATGGAGCCAAATGCCCTATAAGGTGGTCAAATATGGAACTAACACCGCAGTGAACGATGAATAGTGAACAGATTTAAACACTGCATTTTTGTACTGTTCCGTGTTCTATATTCATTTTTTATCGCTCGACTATTGTTCAACAGTTGTCTACTTATGAAAAAAAGAAGTATATATATATATACTTCTTTTACCTCACCTGATATTCTTTACATTTAGTGCCCTAAAAGCATTTAACACAGCTAATATGGTTACGCCTACATCTGCGAAGATTGCTGCCCACATGGATGCGTATCCGAAGGCGCTTAGTATAAGAACTAAGACCTTTATGCCTATGGCAAAAATCATGTTTTGATAAGCGATTTTTAAAGTCTTTTGCGAGATCTTTATTGCCGTATGTATTTTAGATGGCTTATCGTCCATTATGACGATATCTGCTGCTTCTATAGCGGCATCAGATCCTAAGCCTCCCATAGCAATGCCAATATCCGCACGGGCTAATACGGGGGCGTCATTAATGCCGTCTCCAACAAAAACGAGCTTGCCTTTAGAAGATGTTTGGTCTAATAGCTCCTCTACCCTTTCTACCTTATCTCCTGGTAAAAGCTCAGCGTAAACTTGATCTACACCTAGCTCTGAGGCTACTTTTCTTGCTACTTCAGTCCTGTCTCCTGTCAGCATTACAGTCTGGCTTATGTTTGCCTTCTTTAAGCCTCTTATCGCTTCAATAGAATCTCCTTTTAACTCATCAGCAATGACTACATATCCCATGTATTTTTCATCTACTGCTATATGTATAATCGTACCTATTTCGTGGCTTTCGATGTAGGAAATATTCATATTACTCATTAATCTTCCATTACCTACTAGTATTCTTTTATTATCTACTACAGCTTTCACACCATATCCTGATAGCTCTTCTACATTCTCAATACGACTATTATCTATTTCTTGTCCATAGGCTTTTTTTAAGGAAAGAGAAATAGGGTGACTAGAATAGCTCTCTGCGTAAGCCGCTAATTCTAAAAGCTCCTCTTCTTTTAACCCTTCGCTATAGATCTTTTGAACATTAAAGACACCTTTTGTCAACGTTCCTGTCTTGTCAAAGACTACAACTTCTGCTTGAGCTAGAGCTTCTAAGTAATTACCACCCTTTACGAGAATTCCTTTTTTCGCAGCGCCACCTAAACCTCCAAAAAAGCTAAGGGGAATAGATAATACTAAGGCACAAGGGCAAGAAATAACGAGAAAGGATAATGCTCGGTATACCCAATCCCTAAAGGTAGCACCGTCTATTAACAAAGGTGGTATAATAGCTAAGACTACAGCTATTATTACTACAATAGGAGTATAGTATTTTGCAAACTTCGTAATAAATTTTTCAGACTTCGATTTTCGGCT
>CAZVEI010000328.1:396-2350 GCA_964626295.1 uncultured Alkalibaculum sp. | reverse complement strand
AAAACATCATCAAAAGTCAAACCTTCTTTTAATATTTTTCCCATATTTACACTCCTAATTTTATTTTATTATCGTGAAGGCAACGAGCCAAGCGGCTGCTTGCAGACATTTGGCGACTGCCCGCGTAACCATGAGAAACTCGCAAAGCGTGTTTCTTGTGGTTGGCTGAATTTATAAGAAAATTCGAACTTTGTTGAATAAAAAAATATTGATTGTCCGTAAGAATATTTTTATTAGTATAGTCTTAACCCGAAAAAATGTCAATATGAAACTTAATTTTCAGAATATTCCTATTTCGCAAACATCTTTTTTGAACGATGGTTGAACAGTGGTTGAGCAATCATTCATTTTCTCGCCTATAGGCGAGTTTGACTTCCGCTTTCCACTGTAATAAAAAAAAGCCTCTTACGAGACTTTTCTTCATTTAGAAAGGTGGGGCAGATTACATCATGCCGCCCATTCCGCCCATGCCACCCATTCCGCCTGGCATTGCTGGTTCATCTTTTGGTAATTCTGCTACTGCTGCTTCTGTAGTTAAGAACATAGCAGCTACACTTGCTGCGTTTTGAATTGCAGATCTTGTTACTTTAGTTGGGTCTGTAATACCTGCTTTAAACATGTTTACATATACGCCTTTAGCAACGTCAAAGCCCATACCATCTTCTTTTACTCTTAAATTTTCAACGATAACAGAGCCTTCTAATCCTGCATTTGCAGCGATTTGTCTTACTGGTTCTTCAAGCGCTCTCCTAATGATAGAAGCACCTGTTTTTTCGTCTCCTTCTAAACTATTGATTAAATCTTCTACTTTTGAAACAGTACCGATAAATGCTGTACCACCACCGCTTACAACGCCTTCTTCTACTGCTGCTCTTGTAGCGTTTAATGCGTCTTCGATTCTGTATTTGCTTTCTTTCATTTCTGTTTCAGTTGCAGCACCTACTTTAATTACTGCTACGCCACCAGCTAATTTAGCAAGTCTTTCTTGTAATTTGTCTCTATCGTAATCAGAATCTGTTTCTGGAATTTGTCTCTTAATTTGATTGATTCTGTCTTCTACATCAGCTTTATTACCTTGACCTTCAACGATGATTGTGTTTTCTTTATCTACTTTGATTTGTCTAGCTCTACCTAATTGTTCTAATGTAGTAGTTTTTAATTCAAATCCTAATTCATCAGAAATTACTTGGCCACCTGTTAATGCTGCGATATCAGATAACATAGCTTTTCTTCTGTCACCAAATCCTGGAGCTTTTACTGCTACGCAGTTAAATGTTCCTCTTAGTTTATTTACAACTATAGTAGCTAGTGCTTCTCCATCTACATCTTCAGCAATGATTACTAATTTTCCACCTGTTTGAACGATTTGTTCTAATACTGGTAAAATTTCTTGAATATTGCTGATTTTCTTATCTGTGATTAAAACATATGGATTGTCTAGTACAGCTTCCATTTTTTCGTTGTCTGTTACCATGTATGCTGATAGATATCCTCTGTCAAATTGCATACCTTCTGTAAATTCTAATTCAGTACCCATACTCTTGCCTTCTTCAACAGTGATAACACCATCATTTCCTACTTTATCCATAGCATCAGAAATTAATTTACCGATTCTTTCATCTGCAGCAGAAATGGAAGCAACTTGAGCAATACCTTCTTTGTTTTCTACTTTTTTGCTTGTCTTTTTTAGTTCTGTTACAACTACATCAACCGCTTTTTCAATACCTCTTTTTAATCCCATTGGGTTTGCGCCAGCAGCTAAGTTTTTCATACCTTCTCTGATAATTGCTTGAGCTAATAATGTTGCAGTAGTAGTACCGTCACCAGCTACATCATTGGTTTTTGTAGCTACTTCTTTTACTAATTGAGCACCCATATTTTCATAAGGATTTTCTAATTCAATTTCTTTTGCAATTGTAACCCCGTCATTTGTAATGATTGGAGAACCATAACT
>CAZVEI010000328.1:0-386 GCA_964626295.1 uncultured Alkalibaculum sp. | reverse complement strand
TGATAGCACTACATTTCTTCCTTTTGGCCCTAAAGTAACCTTTACTGTATCTGCTAATTTATTAACGCCTTCAACTAATGATGCTCTTGCATCTGAAGAAAACATAATTTCTTTTGCCATTTTTATTCCTCCTCTTGTTCTATATTTTATTCAACTATTGCTAGAATATCGTTTTGTCTTACGATTAAATAGTCTTCACCATTAATCTTAACTTCTGTACCTGAATATTTAGAGTAAATTACTGTATCTCCAACTTTAACTTCTAATTCTACTTTTTTGCCATCGACTAATTCACCACTGCCTACTGCTACTACTTCAGCTTCTTGAGGTTTTTCCTTCGCAGTACCTGTTAATACAATACCACTTGCAGTTGTAGCTTCTTCTTC
>CAZVEI010000327.1:0-2361 GCA_964626295.1 uncultured Alkalibaculum sp. | reverse complement strand
TAAAAAGTAAAGTTCAAAATGTTTAAGAAGAGTAATCCTTCATGCGATTACCGTGAGAAAATTGATTTTCAGTATTTTCAAATGAGTTGTTTTGGTATATCATAAGATTAGCACCTTCTTTTGTATGATTTTGGTTTCGCTAATCTTATTATACTAAAGATTGGTGCTATTTTTAATGTCAAGGCACCAGTTTATGAAGTTATTTTGCTTGAATTATCAAGCATACAGTCCACTTTTATTGGTGGGAAAGTTGAGTAAATAAAATAATTTCTTTTGATAAATAAGATAAACTATTACTACAAGTAATCCTGCAATAGCAGAAAACAAAGTAGAAATTACTGCAAATTTCCAACCCATAAGAGAGCCAATAGCTCCCATTAGTTTTACATCACCTGCCCCCATAGCGCCTAATGCAAAGGGGATGAAGAATAAGGCCATGCCTGTTAGAAAGCCTATAATACTAAAACCTAGTCCTCCGAAACCATTGAAGGCAGTATTTAAAATGATTCCTGTAATGATAGTTGAAAAGGTTAAAGCATTGGGGATTCTTTTTTTCTTTTATATCGTAAAATGCAGCAATAATGACTGTAATCATTAATACAGCTTTTATTATTAAAATGTTCATATATGCTCCTAGTCGTTTTGTATAGTAGAAATGCTCTCCCTAATAGAGAGAGCATTTCTTTAAAAAATATTAATTTTTAGCATAGCTTATTATTAACCTTCTATTGCTTGGTGACCCGATATTCATATTGTTACCAGTCAGTGTGATATCGCCTGTTGTGTAAACAAATCCATTTATATTAAATTTATTGTTATCTAGCGTAACATCACCATTAACGTATATAGACTTGTCTATATCTCCATAAATAACCTGATTCCCATTATACTTTATAGGTGCTAATTCAACTTGTTCTCTTAGTTGATTATTAAAATCAACCCATATAGAATCTGTTTTGGGAATTATCGGAGAATTAGGAATCAAAATGATATCACCGCTAGGATCTTCACCTTCGTTACTTATCTCTGTTTTTGCCTCAGCTCTTCCATTCAATGTATTATTGTTCTTACCTAAATTCAAACTACTATTAGAATGAACATGACCATTTATT
Source organism: uncultured Alkalibaculum sp. (assembly GCA_964626295.1). Lineage (GTDB taxonomy): Bacteria > Bacillota > Clostridia > Eubacteriales > Alkalibacteraceae > Alkalibaculum. The sequence continues at coordinate 1,249 of CAZVEI010000327.1, read as the reverse complement.
GTCCAATTATTTTTACCAATACTTAATGGTTTTTCTAAGTTTGCCGAAAAAATAGCATAATTGAATGCAGCTGGTAGCTTTCCTGAGGATTGCATAGCTACTGCACTAGCAGAAACTTTCGTTTCTGTGAAACCTAAAATTTTCCCGAAGAAATGAGGAACCGTTTTTGTACAAATAACCTTAATTTTCTTTGAATCCCCTTTATAAGGAGTGGTAATTACCGTTTTATTCGTTTCTGCTCCATTGTCTTCTGCATACTTTTTTGCAGTGTTTTGAGCTGCACTAACATCTGCCAAATCCTGTGCTCCTGCTAACGCTGCCGCATCGGCAGCCTTTTGCATATTTGCTTTTTCAACATACAACATGCCAACATCTACTACTAAGGCAGCAATTCCCATTAGAACGACTATGGCTAATACAACCATTATAAGGGCTTGGCCATCTTCATTCTTCTCATTTTTTTCTTTTTGCTTTCTCACCTACATACCCCCTTTACCAATAGGAACTAAATGACGAATCTGAAAAAAACAAGAAGTATTATAGCAATGAATATTTCTTATAATAAAAAAATCTTCATAATAAGTCAATATATTAAAATGTTAAATCTTTAATATTTATACCCACACAATAAATCCCAAAACTGCGTATTTAACTAAAGTACAAAGAGCAAGTAACGATGATTGAACGATAGTTAAACGATAGTTAAACGGTTGTTCGGTGTGTTAATGTTTTTGGGATTTGTAAATACTCTAGGGTTAGGCTTTTTGGGTCAATTTACTATTTTTTTAATTATCCTATCCGTTATTATACCTATTACCTCTACGACAAAACAGCTTAAGTCATAATAAAAATTTGTATTTAAAAAACATCTTCCCCTTTAAAAATGGTAAAAATGGTATAAATGATATAAATGGTATATACTGTATAATTTAACCGTATTTTTATATAAAATATGTTTTTTTACAAATAACGTCTTGATTCTAATTTATATTTATAATATGATGAATGTGATAATTAATCGATGCTTTAAATATCACATAAGTCTATGATTATTGTATACGCAAAACACTCTTTATTCTTGCCATAGATTTATTCAGTTAATGTAAAAAAAACAAAGGGGGAAATATGTATGGAATTTACCTTTGATCTTGAAAAGAACAAAGAAGAAATTCTAGAGTTTAAGGGATTTATTTCAGAACACAAAGAAATGCCTGGAGCACTGATTCCAGTCCTACAAGAAGCCCAAGTT
>CAZVEI010000326.1:0-2364 GCA_964626295.1 uncultured Alkalibaculum sp. | reverse complement strand
TTAAGAGTAAATCAACATTAAAGATTTTATCGTGTTCGGGGCCCTCTTCACTAACTACTACATAATCGATACCGTTATCTGCCTTTTGTTGAATATGCTCTTGTAATTTCGTCTTGTAATCAAATACTAACTTCCCTTTAATGGAATCATCAATATTGTTTTTTAATTTAGACAATATAAACTTTTTGGCTTCTTCTAGACCTCCATCAATAAAGATTGCTCCAATAATAGCCTCAAATGTATTAGCTAGGATAGACTTTCGAGTACGGCCTCCTGTATTTTCCTCGCCCTTACCCATAAAAATATAATTTCCTAATTGAAAGTCCGATGCAGCCATGGCAAGTGAATCCGTACATACAATCTTTGCCCTGAGCTTCGTCATTTCTCCTTCTGCTCTATTGTTGCAGTTTTGATACAAATAATAACTGACAACCAACTCAAGAACTGCATCTCCAAGAAATTCTAGTCGCTCATTGTTTTTGAGCTTGCTCTTCTCATTGATAAAAGAACTATGAGTTAGAGCATTCTTTAGTATACTTGCATCTTTAAATTGATATTCAATTACTTTTTCAATTTTGTCGTCCTTCATACTTTCCCTCCATTTCGTAAGATATTTCTATTTATACTATGCGCATGATTTTGCAATTTATCCTTGTTTGAACCATAGTTGAACAGTGGTTAAACAATTGTCGGACGATTATCCGCATCTAATACACTTATAACTACTGATGATAACTACACAATGACACCGGTCGTTCACCACGACTGTTATGTCATATAAACGGAACGGTGAGGCACCTTCTACATCTGCATATAGGCGAGGGACATTTCCAACATTCCAACTTATAAGTTCTGCTTTCCGCATTCAGTTTTCCGCACTTTTATAGAAAATAAAAGTCCCATATAGGACTTTTACTTGTTTTTGAAGTATTCTACTACGTCTCCAACTGTTTTAATGTGCTCAATTTCTTCGTCGTCTATTTCTAAATCAAACTCATCTTCGAATGACATGACCATTTCTGCTAAATCAAGGGAATCCGCCCCTAAATCTTCCATAAAGTTTGCATCCAATGTTATAGACGATTCATCAATATCGATTTGATCGAGAATTATTTTTTTTACTGTTTCAAATACATCCATCTTTCACACCTCCTACTATATAGAAGTTACACGATTTACTCTTTAATTTCAACTATTTTATTAGAGATTTTATCTGTTATATTTTGTTCTTGATATTTTATAGCCTGTTTAATGGCACTCGTAATAGCTTTTGCATTAGAACTTCCATGAGCTTTAATGATTCCGCCCTTTATTCCTAATAAAGGAGCTCCTCCTACTTCTGTATAATCAATTTTCTTTTTAAATTGTTTCAAAGCAGGTTTTAACAAGAGTCCACCTATTTTCGCCCTAGTCGAACTCATAATGGTCTCTTTTAAAGCATCCATTAAAAATAATCCTACGCCTTCTGTAGTCTTTAAAATCATATTTCCTGCAAATCCGTCACATACGATAATGTCTACATCACCTTGCAGAATATCTCTTGCCTCTACATTTCCCACAAAATTAACATTTGTTTCTTTTAGCAATTGGTACGCTTCTTTTGTCAGCTCGTTTCCTTTTTTTTCTTCCGTCCCAATATTTGCAAGAGCAACTTTGGGATTCTTTATCCCTAGTAAATCCTGTGCATAAATACTAGCCATAATGGCAAATTGCTGCAAGTAAGCTGGTTTGCAATCTACATTTGCCCCTGAATCCAATAAAAGGGCAAATCCCTTTTTAGTAGGTAATGTAACAGTAAGAGCAGGACGTTGTATCCCTTTGATTCTTCCTACTAAGAGAGTTCCACCAGCAAGTATAGCACCAGTGCTACCAGCAGAAACAAGTACAGCGTTTTCTTCTTCCTTTAGCTTTCTCAAGCCTATAACTAATGACGACTGTTTTTTTCTACGTATAGCTAACGCAGGATCTTCGTTATTAGTTATAATCTCAGAAGCTGGAATCACTTCAACAAGGTCTTTTTGGTACTCCTCTTTTTTGAGCAACTCATAAATTTTTGCCTCATCGCCGATGATGGTAATCTTTTTATGAAATTCGTTACTTGCATCAACGCATCCTTTTACTACAGCATGCGGTGCATGATCTCCACCCATTCCATCTACATAGATGTTCATATAATCACCTCTTTTTCATCCATTTAAAAAAAGCAGAGAATATTCCCTGCCTTTTTTATACTTCTAATATTTCCTTATCTTTATACGTCCCACAAGATTTACACACTCTATGAGGTAATTTGATTTCACCACATTTTGGGCATGTGCTCATACCTGGAATACTCAATTTGTAATGAGTTCTTCTCTTATCTCT
>CAZVEI010000325.1:1886-2365 GCA_964626295.1 uncultured Alkalibaculum sp. | reverse complement strand
AGAGGTGGTATGACTTCTCATGCTGCAGTTGTAGCAAGAGGTATGGGGAAATGCTGCGTAGCTGGTTGCGAAATGGCAAAAGTAGACGAAGAACTGAAATTATTTACTATAGGAGATGTAAAGATTGCTGAAGGGGAGTATATCTCTTTAGACGGAAGTACAGGAAAAATCTATAAGGGAAGTATTAAGACTGTAAAACCAAAACTATCTGGAAACTTTGGCATCTTAATGAGCTGGGCAGATGAGATTCGAAAACTAAAAGTGCGCACAAATGCAGATACGCCAAGAGATGCACAAACTGCATTAGATTTTGGAGCAGAAGGTATTGGCTTATGTAGAACAGAGCATATGTTCTTTGACGACCAGAGAATTCCTGTAGTGCGCCGCATGATTTTATCCACTTCTACGCAACAAAGGGTGGAATCTTTAGATTTGTTAATGCCTATGGCACCAGGAGATGCGGTAAAAGTATATTTGCA
>CAZVEI010000325.1:770-1876 GCA_964626295.1 uncultured Alkalibaculum sp. | reverse complement strand
TAGATTTGTTAATGCCTATGCAAAAGAGCGACTTCAAAGGTATTTATAAAATCATGAAGGAAAAACCAGTAACTGTTCGATTATTAGACCCACCGCTACACGAGTTTTTGCCAACAGAAGAAAAGGACATGGTAGCTTTAGCTAAAGATTTTGATATGGAAGTAGATGAATTAAAAGCAATTATTCACAATTTACAAGAAATCAACCCAATGTTAGGTCATAGAGGATGTAGATTAGCAGTCACTTATCCCGAAATTGCAGCGATGCAAACGAGAGCAATCATGGAAGCGGCTATTGAAGTATCAAAAGAAGAAAGTTGTAAGATCATACCAGAAATAATGATTCCATTAGTAGGTATTCAAGAAGAACTTGAATACGTGAAAAAAGTTGTAGTAGAAACAGCAGAAACAGTTAAAAGAGAATGCGATTCATCTATAGAATATTCTGTAGGAACCATGATCGAAATTCCAAGAGCTACCTTAATTGCAGATGAAATCGCGAAAGAAGCAGAGTTCTTCTCCTTTGGTACCAACGACTTAACTCAAATGACTTACGGATTTTCTAGAGACGATGCAGGTAAATTCATTGGCGAATATAGAGAAAAAGACATCTTAGCAGATGATCCATTCCAAAGCATTGACCAAGAAGGCGTTGGAAAGCTAGTAGCTTTAGGAGTGAAACTTGGAAGAACCACAAATCCAGATCTAAAAATAGGAGTATGCGGGGAACACGGTGGAGATCCAAAATCAATCGAATTCTTCCACAAGACAGGTTTAAATTACATTTCTTGCTCACCATATAGAGTTCCAATTGCAAGATTATCAGCAGCACAGGCGGTTTTAAAAGAAAAATCAGATTTTCAAAATGATAAATAATTAAAAAAGGTATTGTCCTTGAAGGAGTTTAAGGACAATACCCTATTTTTTATAAGCTAAAAAATAATCTGTAAATTGATTCAATTATTTTATAGAAGACGTCGTACTTGTAAGTCCATGTAGTAGCTATACTTAGAATGGGCTGGTACATGGACCATTTTTGAAATTAAGTAAACAGTAGAATTAATAAAAAGAAGCAGACGAAATGAGAAAAGAAATGTTTCAATAATG
>CAZVEI010000325.1:0-760 GCA_964626295.1 uncultured Alkalibaculum sp. | reverse complement strand
CATTTGTTGAGGATGGATAGCTTATGCTAGCCATCCTCTTTTTAGGGTACCAGGCATGAAAATTAACTAGGTGGTGAAAGTTCATTGTGAGGTTTGTCATTACTAACAACCACTCCATGAACCCCAGTAGGGGCGAAGGCAGTTCGCCTTTTAAATATTAAAAATAAAATGGTCTTATTTCTTCTTAACAGTAAATCCTAAGTTGTCCTCTCTAAAAACCGCTATTAGATTGTGCTTTTTGAAATAATCATCGATGAAGGATTTAATATCGTCGCTTGTTTGCTCCAAAGAAAAAGACTGACCACCACAGCCATCATGCAAATGCAGATATACGGAAAAGTTCTCTTGTAGTGTCTTTTTAAGTTCAATAATAAAATCAAAAGATAATACCACAGCGATTCCTCCTTAAAATTAAATTTTATATAAGTTTGTACATTATACTAAATTAGTGTCATGAAGTCAATATGCCGCCTAATACGATTCTTTCATGGTTCATATCAATATTCCTCAGTTTTTACCCTTTTCCATCCTAATTTACCTGAATATTTCCTCTAAGACCCTTCCGTCACAGTTTTCAAGTTCTATCCCTAGTGTTTTCCCGATAGTAGGGGCTACGTCTACCATTTCAATATTTTCTCTTCTCACAGCTTCACACAGTGAATAATTTCTTTCTGATTTTACACTAATATTATTATTTAAAAGTAACCGAACAATGTCTAAATTCTCAGACTCAACAGCATAAATTAGGGCATCCCCGTCA
>CAZVEI010000324.1:0-2390 GCA_964626295.1 uncultured Alkalibaculum sp. | reverse complement strand
CTCTGCAGGTGGTGATTCTCATGCTTGGAATATTGTTAATGTAGATGGAAAATGGTATAATTACTAAGTGAAGTATCACATTTAGAGCAATAAAAAAATAACATTCTGAGAAAATCTTTCTTGCTCTAAATGTTATTCTTCACAATTGTACCAACTCGCGTATTTTAGGGTCATATATGGATATTGCTTTCAATCAAGCCCTTTGATTTTGAGAAAATGTATATTTAAATGGAAACTAATGTAGGGATTCTAGGCTTTATTTTATTAAAATCATATTTTTTTGTATCACAAATAAGCCTCCTAGGAGACATTAAAAAAATATTTAGTTGCGAATTTCTAGCAACGACTATGATAAACCCTTCCTGATGGTCGCATTGAAGAAGTGCAACCGCATTTTTTGCAAAGCTTTATATTTATATTCCATAAAGTAAGAAGTTTTTCCCCTAAAGTCATATTTTGATAAAGAGACTTAAATAGTTCCTTACCTGTTATTTTAGAAATTAAATTTAAATTTTTATTTTTGCATCTGTTATTTAAAAAACCGTAATACCTGATTTTTTGGAAACCTGAAGGTAATACATGCATTAAAAAGCGGCGGATAAATTCTTTGTTGCTAATAGTTACTTCTTTAGACCCACCTGTTTTATAATCTTTAGCAAAAAAGGTTGTATCAACTTTTGTAACTTTTTTAATACGAGCATTACTAATAGCAATACGGTGAGTATATCTACCAAGATAATCAATTGCATTGCCAAAACCGTTAAAAGTTTCTTTTATATAAGGAATCCAATCCTTTTTATATAAAGAATCTCTAAAACCAGACCAATAAAAAGACTTATTATACTTTTTATCGTTATTAGAAAAGACTAACTTATTGTTTTTATACAAGGATTCGATTGCATTTAAAAACTTGCCACGAAAGACTTTTCCTAAAACTTTAACTGGTATAAAAAATTTGTTTCTGCTTTTTTTTAGTTGCTTAGTTTTTGTTAAACCTGCACCTGTAACAATACAATGGATATGAGGATGATAATTCATTTCTTGTCCCCAAGTATGAATCACTTGAATAATACCAGGAGTAGCTCCTAAATATTTATTATCACTAGCAAGTGTAATTAATGTATCTGATGCACATTTATGCATTGCAGCATATGATAATTTTTGATTATTATAAATAATAGAATTTAATTCTGCAGGTAAAGTGAAAACAACATGAAAATATGGGGAATCAATAACTTCAGCTTTACGAGCATCAATCCAAATTTCTTTTTGCACGGCTTGGCAGCAAGGACAATTTCTATTTCTACATGAATTGTTATGTAGTTCAAGATGCCCACACTCTTCACAAGTAGAAATGCTATATCCAAGTGCACCAGATTTACAAGCCATAATAGAAGTAGCTGCCTTGTGCTGGGTTAGATTTGGATTGAAGCTAGCTGAATAATCCTTATATGAATAGTGAAATATTTCTTGTATTTTATTCATTAGAAATATCCCCCATCATATCGAATGGGCTTATAGCTTTAGCAGTGCCATTAGCAGCAAGTTGAACATAAATAGTAGTAGAATTTAAAGATTTATGTCCAAGAAGTGCTTTAAGAGTTAATAAATCCGTACCATTTTCATATGAATGGGTACCAAAAGCATGCCTAAATGAATGACAAGTTAAGCGTCTTTCCCAGCCTAGTCTTTCTTCATGGGCATGAATATGGCGTGATAAGAAAAATGTATCAATAGGTTTATCAGCACCACCTTGCTTGGGAAAAAGCCAGTTCTTAGGTTTACCATAGGCATACCAGTAATCAGTTAAAATATTTAAAGCATTTGAAGATAAAGTAGCATAGCGATCACTACGATTCTTGCCGTGCCTGATATAGATACGCATGTCTTTGCGACTAACATCTTCATATTTTAGGTTACATACCTCACCTATTCTAAGACCAGCAGAATACATTAAAGCAAGCATTGCTTTTTGTTTTAAATCAGGCATAGTTGAGATAAATGTATAAACCTCCTCTTTAGAAGGTACAAAAGGTAAGAAGGAATTAAATTTTCGAAAAGGTAATTGATGATATTCCCAGGGTTTATGTAATACATAAATGGTGAAAAATCTAAGCTGAGAGATGACAGCATTAACCGTCCTATCAGATAGACTTCTCTTATCTTTAAGAAAAATGATAAAAGCTCTAAGTTCCTGCCAAGATACATCCTCTGGTAGCTTGTGAAGATTATTTTCTAGATAATCAAGATAAGCATTAATATAAGTAGAATAGGACTTAAGCGTGTGTTTTGTAAGTCCTTTTAAAGAAATCATTTGTATATAAGTATCAAAATATTTTTGCATAATAAAATCCTCCTAAAAAGTAGTTTAGATCGCTTTAATAAAAATT
>CAZVEI010000323.1:0-2392 GCA_964626295.1 uncultured Alkalibaculum sp. | reverse complement strand
AGGAAGCAAGTTGGAGGACATTAGGATAAATATGTTCTCAGATGCGCTTTGGGTTAATAGTTCGCTAGGGAATAATGTTCTACCAATTAAACCCATGAAAACAGCAGCGACTAAAGAAATAACACACCAAGTAGTCGCTATTCTTCTCGCCTTTTTTATTTCAGAAGCTTCTCTAATAGCCATAAATCGAAGCAGTACTTGAGGAACACCAAAGTATCCAAGACCCCAAGACATAGTAGAAACGACAGTGAGCAAACGATATGGTTGTGCTTCTCCAAATAAAGGCTCACCAAGCTGTCCAGTCTGTTGAATGCCATCTACAACTGTAGGTTGAGATATGCCAAAAAATTCAAAGAATCCTGGAATTGCTTTTATATTTTCTACCACTGCATCTAAACCACCTGCAGCATTAACGCCTAATATTACAACCATGCTAAGAGCTAATATCATGACGATACCCTGCATAAAGTCTGAAACGCTTTCTGCTAAAAACCCACCTAAAAACGTATAGATAATAACAAATAAGCCACCTAAAATCATCATGTATTGATATTTTAAGCCGAACAAACTATTAAATAATTTTCCAACTGTTACGAAACAGGATGCTGCGTATACTGTAAAGAATATAATGATGAACAAAGAAGCGATAAGCATAATGATTTTTTTCTTTTCTTTAAACCGATTGCTAAAGTAATCTGGAACTGTAATGGCATCACCAGCTATATGAGAGTAATTTCTCAGCCTTTTGGCAACAATTAACCAGTTCACATATGTACCTAATGCTAATCCAATAGCTGTCCACATAGCATCGCTTAAACCAAACCAGTATGCTACCCCCGGCAAGCCCATCAAAAGCCAGCCACTCATATCTGAAGCTTCTGCGCTCATAGCTGCAACCCAAGGTCCTAAAGATCTTCCTCCAATAAAGTAATTTTCACTGTTTTCATTTGCACGCTTTGCAAAATAAATACCTATACCAATTACAACGACCATATAGGCAATCATAGATATGGTCATCAAGGATTTTTCCCCCATTTTATAAACCTCCTATTAAATATATATGTTGAATATTATATCAAAATATTCATAAATATACAAAACAGTATTGAAAAAAGATATTATTTATGCAAAAAACCCACATATTTTAACGTGGGTTTTTTAAAAATAAACTAGTTTGCTCATAAGCGATCCTTAACTATTTCCTTTATTGGTATAGCTTTCACTTTTTCGTGTTTGTACATTTTCTTCATATCCTAATACAGCCTGTATAGCCCACCCTGCAATAAATAAACACACAACTGCTATTTGTAATATCATTACTCACTAACCTCCATTTTTATTTTTTGTTACTGCATTTCCTTTTAACATCAGTTTTATCTAAGTATTTACTTATAACACACTCTATATAGGTATTTTATTAACAAACCACCTCTTTGTCAAGTACATTATCACCATATATGTTTTTATTATACACCTTTATCAAATGTGTTTATATTATACAATATGGCTTCAGTATAAAATAGCAGGAGGAAGACTTTTTTTAATATAAGGTTTCTCAACAAAATCAAATAGTTTTGTAGACATGGTTTCTTTATACACTCCAGACCTAAATCCAATCGAATCATAATCCCTGATGATTAATTCCGAGCATTCTTTTAAATGAACTAAATCTGCATTAATTTTAGCAGCCATGATTTTAGCTATCTTTTCAGTATTACCTTTATACATAGAATGATATACAATTAGCGATTTCATAATAATATTCCCTTCTCCGTTTTTCGTATTTATATCTTGCGTTGATTAGAGACTCTTTTCAAGTTATACCATCTTTTTTACTATATAGTAGTTGGGAAAGCATTTGCTTCGCATCTGCTCACTTCGGTCGCAGGCTCCTTCGTGGGCTTCGGAGCAATATGCCCCCGGTATATTGCTTTTTTCCTCAGCTCCCTCTCAGGGTTCGATTTCCACCGCTTTACATAAAATATTCTATATACCAAAATAAGCTCCCTCTCTTTTCTGAGAAGAAGCTTATTTTGGTGCAATCAAGCTAAAATATTTTACTTTCTTTTTTACTCTATTCATTAAACATTAATGGAAAAATCCTTTTAGATATAAACTTCAGTGAATAATGAAAAATGAACACTTAACATTGAACAGTACAAATATGTGACACATAATTGATTCTTTCACATTTTGTTCATTATTCATTGTTAACTGTTCACTATTCATTGTGACGTAGTCACATATTTGGTGGAGGCGGTGGGAATCGAACCCACGTCCGAAAATGCATTCACAGGAGTTTCTCCGAGTGCAGTCATTGTTTTAGCATTCGCCTTTGAAGTCGCTCAATGACAAGCTACTTCGCAGACTAGTTCCGATTGTTCACTTTTAG
>CAZVEI010000322.1:0-2428 GCA_964626295.1 uncultured Alkalibaculum sp. | reverse complement strand
CTTCGCTTCGCTCTAGGATGATTGGGCAGGAGCTTGGGTTCTTATCTCGCCTCAAGGCGAGTTTGTTTTTCTACCCAATTGGTATTACCTCTGTCAAGGTTCTTTACACTGCTAACAGTAATTTCAACACAATCAATAAAATCAGTCCAGGAATCCCAAGAATACCTATTACTAGAGCATTCCATGGATTTACGCCTATATCGAAGTTAAACATATTTAAGAGCAATAGCAGCAATCCACCTATTATACTATTGATAAAAATTGACACAATGAGGCGCACTGGAATTTTAAACACCTTAAATAATGTACTTCCTAAAAAATACAAGATTAACAAACCAATAGAATAAGCTAAAATTGCATCTGTTTCTAATCCTAAGCCCATTTTTAACATCACCATCCTTTGTCCTACTATATAGGTATTTCAGAATGGTAATATTTATTCATTTTTTATAATTCGGCTTTAATATTTTCTTTTTTGGCTTTCTTTAATAGGTAATTGTAAAAATATTGATGAGCGAGGATCTTATGTGCGGCATAGTCTACTAGGTCTGGGTCTGTTACATTGGCAAAAAAGTTTTTTGACTGTTCTAAATCGAACTTTGCCTTTTGAATTAAACTGACAAAGTATTCATTTTGACTTTTAATCTGTACTCTTTCTTTCTCTACCTGCCTCTTGCGCTTAAAGGCTTGTATCTCTATTTTAACGGTCTGTATGCAATGATTTATAATTTTTTTATCGATTATGCTTTTTTTCTTTTTCTCTACTTTATCCAATCATAAACCCTCCAAAAATTCTTTGGTAGTATTATTGACCTAGTTGGACGGTTTTTATTCATGGGGAAATGAGGGTGGTCAAATATGCGACTTGCATCGCAGTGAACGGTGAACATGGAACAATGAACAGTTGACAGTATATAGTAACTAGGCAAATTATCGCATATTTGTACTGTTCATTGTTCAGCGTTCATTTTTCATTGTTCATTGTTCAATTAATATGTAAACTTGCTATAAAACCGCTCTAATATATGGCGTGCAGTTTAATAACTAGTTTAGTGAGATCCTTCGTCGCTTGCGCTCCTCTGGATGACTGGGGTCCCCTCTCTCGGGTCCCTATGTCGCCTGGCGGCGAGTTATGATTCTGCTGACTACCTGACCACCCGACCACCTGCTTTTATGTACTTCCCATTAAATCTGAATCCTCGGAGCAGTATTGATATGTCGTTTGATCATTCACTATAATAGAGCATGCGTTTTCTAAACTGCATAATTGATTTGCGTATTGTACTGCCTCTTCTTTATTAGGAAAAGTTTTTACTACCTCATTAGAAGTCCCATTTAAAAGGCCCCACTTTTTATCGTTTTTACCTGTCATTATGATATAGTATTTTTTCATTGTGTTATACACCTCCATAGTTTTTAAAATATAATTATTATATGTGGCAGGTGGGTGAAGTGTGACAACAAATATGCGACTTACGTCGCAATGAACAATGAAAATGGAATAATGAACAATTGACAATATATAGTGACTAGTCAAATTATCGCATATTTGTACTGTTCAATGTTCATTGTTCAATTACTATATAATTATGATAGATTTCCTTTATTATATAGCGCATAGTTAATAGCTAATTTAGTGAGATCCTTCGCTTCGCTCAGGATGACAATAAAAAAACTAGGATGACAATAGAAAACTAAGATAACAACAAAAAAGGGCTCCGACGGAGCCCCTTAGGTAGCTTTACATTATAAATCATATACTTTAATTTTGCATTTTCAATTCTGCATTATATTTTGCGTCCAACATTCCAACTTACCAACTTTTCTACAATTTCACAATCCAATCAAATTCATCTTTTTCTTTTCCGCTTTGGACTGCAGTGATTGTGTCGTATAGTTTTTGAGATATTTGGCCTATTTCTTGGTTGTTGATTTCCATGTCGTTGCCTTTCCATCCCAGTATGCCGATAGGTGAAATGACGGCTGCTGTTCCTGTTGCGAAGGCTTCTTCTAGTTTTCCTTCTTTATGCCAATTTACGACGTCATCAATAGTAAATGGCTCTTCTACTACTTCTACACCCCAGCTTTTTAATAATTTCATTGAAGTGTCTCTCGTGATTCCGCCTAGGATGCTTCCTTGTAGCGGAGCTGTGTAAACTTTGCCGTCTACTTTGAAGAATGCGTTACTTGTTCCAACTTCTTCGATGTATTTTCTTTCGATACCGTCTAACCACAATACTTGAGAGTACCCTTTTTCGTGGGCTTCTACTTGGGCTTTAAGGCTAGCTGCGTAGTTTGCACCGGTCTTTGCATATCCAGTTCCGCCAGGTACTGCTCTTACGTATTCATCTTCTACATAGATTTTTGTAGGATTTAAGCCTTCTTTGTAGTAAGAACCTACTGGACTTAAGATGATCATAAATTTATA
>CAZVEI010000321.1:0-2449 GCA_964626295.1 uncultured Alkalibaculum sp. | reverse complement strand
TAGTTAATTAATCTTCTTTCAAAATGCGCTCTTGGGTGGTCGCATACTGGGCAAATTTCTGGAGCTTCTTTTCCAATGTGAATGTGTCCGCAGTTTCTACATTTCCATACTGTGTATTCTTCATCTCCAATAAATACTGTCGCAGATTCAACTTTATCTAAAAGAGTTTTGTATCTTTCTTCATGTTCTTTTTCGATTTGTAGAACGCCTTCCATTTTATCAGCGATTTCGTCAAAGCCTTCTTCTCTAGCTTCTTTAGCCATTCTATCGTACATATCAGTCCATTCGTAATGTTCGCCTTCTGCTGCACTAACTAGGTTTTCTGCAGTAGTGCCAAGGCCTTTTAAATATTTAAACCATAATTTAGCGTGTTCTTTTTCGTTTTTAGCTGTCTCTTCAAAGATTCCCATGATTTGTTCATAGCCTTCTTTTTTTGCAGTACTTGCAAAATAGCTATATTTAGTATAGGCTTGAGCCTCACCAGAGAAAGCATCTCTTAAATTTTGTTCTGTTTTAGTTCCCTTTAAATCGTATTCTTTCATTAAAAAACCTCCTAAATTATATTTTATAGTAAACTCATAAAGCAATTTATTATTTTACTTTATGTAGTTCGTTATTACAAACTCTACAAATACCTTTAAAATAAATACTTTTTTCCTTAATATGAAAGTCATTTAAATCATCTATAGAATCATATTCTAAATTCACAACAAAATCATAAATCTTTCTGCAATTTTCACATTTAAAATGTCCATGATTATCTGTTTTTACATCATATCTAGTTTCATTATCTTCGATGGTAATTAATTTTACTAAGCCTTTATCGATGAAAGCCTTTAAGGTATTGTAGACAGTAGTCTTTGATAGGGTAGGCATTTCCCCTAAAAGGGATAGATAAATCTCATCTACAGTAGGATGGGTATGATGTTTAGAGAGGTACTCGTAAATCTTAATACGAGGATATGAAGGTTTAATGTTTTTAGAGCTTAGATAATCTTTTAAGTCTATAGAGTTTATACCTCTCACCTCCATGTAATGATTTCACGTTTGTACTAGTTACAATTTATATATTAATATAATCCCAGACCTTTGTCAATCTATAATTCATTTAATTTTCCTGATTTATTTAATGCATCAAGATCTGAACAGCCCCCAATAAATTCTTCATTAATAAAGATATAGGGAACCGTGTTCTGTCCCGTCTTTTTGTATAGTTCCTGTTTCTTTACATCATCCCCATCAATTACCGTTTCAGTATAAGGAATTCCGTTATCATCTAAAATTTCTTTTGTTCTTTTACAGTAAGGACAGTAACTCCACGTATATAATTCTACTTTTGTCATAGTAACCCTCCAATTAATATTATGGTACATCTCTATATATTCTCATCTTTTTCTCTAGTTAATCATTTTTTATATTAAGATTTCTTTATGTAATGATTTCTTTAATGTTAAAAGTAGAAGCCAAGATCTAAAAGTATTTAAAAAACCTATTTAAAATGCTATAATACAAACAATTATCTATAATGATCAATAATTTCGCGAAAGGATGTGGACACAGTGCCTATTAAAATACCGGATGGTTTACCTGCTGAGGACATATTAGCTAAAGAGAGTATCTTTGTCATGCATGAGACCAGAGCTATAGCCCAAGATATTCGACCTTTAAAAATTGTCATACTAAATTTAATGCCCACAAAAATTGTTACAGAGGCACAGTTGATGAGGCTCTTAAGTAACACACCTATACAAGTTGAGGCTGTGCTCATACATCCCAAAAGCCATAAAGCTAAGAATACTCCCGAAGATCATTTAATCAACTTCTACCAGACCTTCGATGAAATTAAAAATCAAAAGTTTGATGGATTAGTCATTACAGGAGCACCCGTTGAAACGATGACCTTTGAGGAAGTAGATTATTGGGATGAACTGACGGAAATCATGGAGTGGAGTAAGACAAATGTCTATTCTACTATGCATATATGCTGGGGAGCCCAAGCAGGGCTATACTATCATTATGGAATAAAAAAATACCTTGTAGAAGAGAAAGTCTTTGGCGTATATAAACACAAGGTCACTAAGAAAAATACGATGCTCCTTAGAGGCTTTGATGATGAGTTTTACGCTCCACATTCAAGATTTACTTACGTGAAGGAAGAGGATGTAGACAAAATAAAGGATTTAGACCTTGTATCTCTATCAGAGGAAGCGGGACTATACATTATCAAATCAAAAGACCATAAATTTGTCTTTGTAATGGGACATGCTGAATACGACCCCTTAACGCTAAAAGGAGAGTACGACCGTGATATAGACAAGGGCTTAGACATTAAAGTGCCAAAAAACTATTATCCAGATGACGACCCTAAAAAGGAACCTACCGTCAGATGGAGATCCCACGCTAATTTATTGTTTTCAAATTGGTTAAACTATTACGTATACCAAGAAAC
>CAZVEI010000320.1:812-2476 GCA_964626295.1 uncultured Alkalibaculum sp. | reverse complement strand
GCAACCTGAAATCTTGAAATACAATTCCTAATTTTCTTCTATAGTATGGAATCTCTCTTTTTTTCATCTGTATGATGTTTCGACCATCTATTATAATTTGCCCAAGAGAAGGTTCTAGTTCTTTTAGCAACAACTTTATAAAAGTAGATTTTCCCGCACCACTTTTACCGACCACAAACACAAATTCCCCAGTATTAATCTCTAGATCTACATCCGAGAGGGCAAGGTGTTTCGTTTTGTCGTAAGTAACACTTACATCTTTTAATTCAATCAAATAAAATACCTCCAAGATGATTTGTTTAATTGTAAACTATTTGTAACAGACACATTATATCAAACTCTACAGAATAATAAAACCCCTTTAGGAAAATTCCTAAATTTTATTTTTTACCTTAAATTTAACAAAGTTTTACTTTTTCCCTCCTATTTTTCTGCTAAAATATCTATTTTTCTGCTTTTTTTATCTTATAATGATACTATAGCTATGATAAATAAAAATATAGATTGTAAACAATTTGTAATAAGCAAATGAAAGAAGCGTGAAAATGAAAATCATACTGACTACTCTTAACTCTAAATACATTCATACGAGCTTATCCACTCGAGCTCTCCAATCAAACTCTATACCCAAAGGAGCTCAGTGTACATTAAAGGAATACACGATTAATGATCAGCTAGATAATATCCTTAGCGATTTATATAGCTGTAAAGGGGATATCTACGGCTTTTCTTGTTATATTTGGAATTTAGAAAAAACATTAAAAATCGTGGACAATCTAAAACAAGTCCTTCCCTCTGCTCTTATAGTACTAGGGGGACCTGAAGTTTCCTTTGATGGAAAAGAAGTGTTAAGCCGCAGTTTAGCGGATATTATAGTAAAGGGTGAGGGAGAACTTACCTTTAAAGAGCTCTTATATAAATATGAAAAGGGAGAAGATTATAGCAATATAGATGGAATCGTCTATAAGAAAAACATAGCGACCTACGAAACAAGAGATCGACTTCCTATACAGAACATGGATCAATTACACTTTGCTTATAAAAAGGAAGATATGAGCAAATACAAAAATCAAATCTTGTATTACGAAGGAAGTAGAGGATGTCCTTTTTCTTGTAGTTATTGCCTGTCTTCTGTAGATAAGACCGTGAGGTTGCATTCTATTGAACGAGTAAAAAAGGATTTGCAATTTTTCTTAGATCACAATGTAAAGCAAGTAAAATTTGTAGACCGAACTTTTAACTGTAATATCTCCTGGGCAAAAGATATTATCTCCTATCTTATAGAACACACTAATAATGTTACTAATTTTCACTTTGAGATGGCAGCAGATTTATTAGATGACGAGATTATTGCATTGTTAAACACGGCCCCTGTAGAGCTCTTTCAATTAGAGATTGGCGTTCAATCTGTCAACGAATCTACTCTAGTATCTATACAACGTGCTACAAGCATTACTAAAATTGAAGAAAATATAAGAAAACTCCAAGCCAACCACAATATGCATATACACCTAGACCTTATTGCAGGACTTCCAGAGGAAGACTTTGTAACCTTTGCTCATTCCTTTAATAGAGTTTATGCCATGAAACCACATATGCTCCAATTGGGCTTTCTTAAAGTTTTAAAGGGTTCACCCATTCACTTACAAAAGGATAAGTTTCAC
>CAZVEI010000320.1:0-802 GCA_964626295.1 uncultured Alkalibaculum sp. | reverse complement strand
TTCACCTACTCTACACTACAAACCCACCTTATGAAATCTTGTCCAATGATTTTATAAGCTACGATGAAATTATAAACCTAAAAAAAATTGAAAGCCTTGTAGATAGGTATAACAATAGCGGTAGCTTTCAAAATACCCTAGACTATTTTATCCTTGAAAAAGGAATTGCCCCTTTTACCTTTTTTCAAAAATTTGTAGATTATTGGGAAGAAGAAGGCTTATTTAAAGTGTCTCATAACAAAGAAAAACTCTATGAAATCTTAATGAATTTTAGCTATGCCCTAGAGGAAAATCGAGATTTCATGAGAGAAGTGATTAAATTAGACTACCTGATGTACAACAAGCTAACCCTCCCCAACTTTATAGAGTCCACCTCACCAAGAAAAGAAGAGGTCTTCGAACTATTAAAAGACCCTAACTTTAAAGCAAAGTATCTACCAATCCAAATAGATACCACAGCTAAGAGACTGTATAAAGAAGTACAAATAGAAATCTTTAAATACGATATGACAAACCTAACCATCCCTGTAAAACGAGACACGACGCTCCTATTTTACAAGGCAACAAAACGGATGTTGAGACAAGTGAATGAGTACAAAGTAATAAGCGGAAAGCCGGAAACCGAAAACGGAACTCTATAAGTTGATACGTTACAATATTCATTGGTTGGTTGGACAGTTGGACTGTCGTAGGTTGCGGGTTTCTAGCTCCTTATAGTCGCTACAAGCCTCCCTGTAGGCGAGGTAATGAAAGATCCATCGGAGCAAGCTCCTCAAGGATGACAACGCAGTAGGTAGGGTCA
>CAZVEI010000319.1:0-2484 GCA_964626295.1 uncultured Alkalibaculum sp. | reverse complement strand
GGTTTCTGTATTGGTTTCTGTATTGGTTTCTGTATTGGCTTCTGTATTGGCTTCTGTATTGGCTTCTCAATTGGTTTTTGTATTGGCTTCTCGATTGGTTTTTGTATTGGGTTCTCGATTGGGTTCTCTATGGGCTTTTGTATGGGCTTCTCTATTGGTCTTTCAATTGGATTAGGCATTGGTCTATTCGGAAGATTTGGAAATCTATTATCAAAGCGTTCTATCATAATGACTCACCTTCCTCGTATTGGCTAAATAGAGACGGAAAAACTGTTCCCATTTCCATTGCTTCTTTTGGTTCTACTATATCGAAATCCATTTGATATGGTACATATGCATTCCCATATTGTGGATTTGCTGGCATAAATGGCACTATAGGCATAAATTCATGATCGTTAATTTCAGCCATTAATATCATTTCCTCCTTTATTTAAATCTACTATATCTTATTCTCAATTAATCAATGTGTGAAAAATGAATTAAATTTTTATATTTTTTTTCCATGTTTATGAAAAATTGCATTAATTTATAACTCATTTTAAACAAAAAATCTCACATACTAAGATGAAGAACATATGAACAAAATATTTCTAATAATATAAATTAAGGGAAAATATCTTAAATTAAAAAGTGCTCAAGAAGTAGTTACAGGTTGGATGAATTCTCAAGGTCACCGGGAAAATATCTTAAATTCAAACTACGATCAAATTGGTGTAGGTTGTGTTAAGGATTCAAACGGCACTCTTTACTGGACACAAATGTTTATAGAAAGATAAAAAAACAGGCCTAGGCCTGTTTTTTTGCATTATTGCTCTTTATCAGCGCTTTTACTGCTCTTGTACGAATTTTGTATATCCATGACATTAATATAGGGATAAAAACAAATAAACCAATGAAAACATATGTTGCAATATCAGATGAAAACTCTCTGAGTTCATAAAAATTCTCTGATAGCCCTATAGCAGTATAATAGCATAAAGCTGTAAAAATATAAGTGTAAATACTAGCATCTTTTATATTAAAAATATATTTAATCAATTTCAAACAAACTAAAATCAATAAGGAGAATAATGCCACATCTGAAAAGACCCAAAGCAAAGATAAAATCGCGTCTAAGCCCTGCAAGGAATTGAGCAATCGAATTTGTTCTACCACTAATAAAAAGGGAAAGCTTGAACGAGATATTATGGTGCTGCCTGCTATTCCGTACATAGTAACTAACATAATAGTAGTAGCCATTACTATATAGGCAACAGACGTCAAACCTCGCTTTTTAAAATACCTCATCCCTATAATATTATCACTATAAATAAAGATAAGCGTAATATAAGACCAGCAAGACAGTGCGATTGCACTACCCTTCGTTATTGGGATTATATCTAAGTAGGTGATAGGAAGTAATTTCTCAATATTCACCATAGGAAGCATGAGTGTAATTAATAAGAAAAATCCTGAAAGTGTTATCCATGCTAAAATAATATATATTCTAGATGCAATTACTAAACCTGGTTTTACAATAAATAGAGCTATTACAAATAATGTAATAATCATAAATAACTCTTCTGCTATATTAGAGTATATGACCGCTGCCATTCTATAGGTATAAGATCTTACATTTAAACCTATAGCAATAGTAAGCCAAATCAAATAGACAGAAGCTATGATTTTGGCCAAGATTTTTCCTGTAATCTTTTCATAAATCTCTAGTAGCGATAAACCAGGATGCTGGACGAGCAGAGTGTTTAATTTTAATATGAAATACATATAAATTACACCAGCTACTATAGGGCTAAGCCAACCAGCTTGTTTCGCTGCATTTGCTGTATAAGGCCCAAATGTTCTTACAGTTGGCGAAAATACAATCAATACAAAACTAATCAAAGCAGTATTTACGCCAATTTTCCCTTTTTTACTTTCCATCTATTACTCCCCTCTTTTCATGTAACAGGCTTTACTGGAGATTATATTCATATCGTGTACGCTTACTTACTATAATGTAATTCATCTTATGGCTTTGATATATTAGATATAAGCTCCATTAAAGATATTTGATTTGGCTTTTGATCATAAAAACCTAAGCCTAAGACCATTAGATGCAATACGATATAAATTACAAATTCTCTTTTACGCTCCTTTATGGAGAAATTTTTTAAATCCATAAAGGCAATAATAATAAGCACTAAAATTAATTTCCACATTTACTTTTCCTCTTCCATAATGGAGTCATTAAGTATAGCCCCTCTATTAATATTAGGCTCTACAATTATATTGATTTCTGTGTTTGGAAAAAGTTCTTCCCATTGATCTTTGTACTCCTTTTGCCATTTTATAGGGTGTTTCAGATTAAATTTATTTCCTATGCCCAAAATATCAATTTCATGTTTTTGAGCTGTTTCTACAACTTCCTTTACTTCCTTTTCAACTACTTTCTTTAATTGATTATTGAGCTTGTCAATGAGCTCATCATTAACCTTTATACCCTGT
>CAZVEI010000318.1:0-2496 GCA_964626295.1 uncultured Alkalibaculum sp. | reverse complement strand
AAATTGAAGTACCTACAAATTTAAATGAAGAACAAAAAGATCTATTGAGAACATTTGGGGATGTTACAGGTTCCGATGCTACCAAAGAAACGAAAAGTTTTTGGGATAAAATAAAGGATTATTTTGCAACTAAGTAAGCTGCAATCATAGATTAATAAAATATAATAAGTCAGTGAACTCAGAAAAATTAGTTCATTGGCTTTTTTTAATGAAAAACTTTCCATCTATAATACAGAGCTTATTGCAAACAATATTATTAATAACGATATGAGGAGGAAACAGTTATGCAGAGCAAACAAATCGAGAGCAACAACTTAAAAATTTTAAAAGATTCTATGGAGCATGAAGCACTATTGCACAAAAAATACTCCATGTATTCAAGTCAATGTTCTGATTCACAAATCAAAAATCTTTGTACAGAGGCTTGTCAAATTCACAAAAGCAACTTTAATAGTTTAAAAAGTTATTTAGATTCTCATCAATAAGGAGGAAGAAAAATGAATTTTGGAGATAAAGATATACTACAAGACTTATTAACTACTGAAAAGCAAGCATTAGGTTCTTATGGAAGTGGTATTACAGAGAGCTCATGCCAAAATTTAAGAAATACTTTATTAGGAAATTTTAGAGGAGCACAAGAAGTTCAATATAAAGTATTTGACTGTATGCAACAAAAAGGCTGGTACAAAACAAAAGACGCAAACAGCCAAGATGTACAAGAATTAAAAACAGAGAGTTCACAAATGATGAATGAAATGATGTAGTAAAAAAAGCTGCCTTTCTGGCAGCTTTTTAGCGAATAGTAATCACAATTTCTTATACCTCTCTATATTGCTTTCACTTAAAAATTCATAAGCATCATTTATTTTTTGAAACATCTTCGTGGCGTCTGGTGATTTGTTGATGTCGGGGTGATATTCTTTCGCTTTTTTACGGTAAGCTAGTTTAATTTGGTACTTATTAGCTTTGCCACTGTTTGAATTTTTCTTCCCACTCTTTTTGTTGTTGGTATTGCCTTTGTTGTTGCTCTTTTCGTCTTTGATTCTCTTGTTCTCTTTTATAGCCATGACCGTATTCAAAAAAGGTATCATACTTGTTTTTAGTACCGTACATGAGATTGTTAGCACGATCAAATAAGAATTCTGTACTCGAATATTTAATATACTTTAAGAAAGAGACAAATTTAGTACCAAGTATAGGAAATATTACAAAGAACAACACAATTAAGATTACTACTGGATTGACCAGTAAAAACAGTGCATAAGGTCCTAACCAAAAAAAGGCAATTAAACAACCACCCATACTGATTAGGGCTGCAAAACCTTTTGCAATAGTGTTAACCAAGTTCACGGTAAAATCAATAATATTTATCAGCACATCTAATATTACGGAGATTACACTGGTAATAGCGTATAGAGCTTTACCAGATAGTTTTTTTATTGGATTCATATAAAGTCATTTCCTCTCACTTCGCTAATTCCACAATTATATCAAAAAATGAAAACAATTTATACATTTATATAGTTTGTAAGTTTTACTTTTTAATGGAAAGCCTCTTCTTACATTATATAAATAAAAACTTTAATATTTATTAAAGACATTAAGAAAAACATCGAAATAAGTCATTGTTTTGTTTTTTGCAAATAGTATAATAATAATCATAAAACGAATGAAGGAGAGATAAAATGATATACGATGTCATTATCATTGGAAAAGGTCCCGCAGGTTTATCCGCATCATTATATACGACTCGAGGCAATTTAAAGACTCTAATTTTAGGAAAAGAAGGGGATTTATCAAAGGCAGCAACCATTGAAAATTACTGCTTTATTTCTAAATTATCTGGTCAAGAAATGATTGATATTGGCATAGAGCAGGCGAAGAGTTTTGGAGCAGATCTTATAGATGCAGAAGTTGTTGGCTTGAAAAAAATTGATGATATTTTTGAAGTGTCTACGGAGGAAAATATCTACCAAGCAAAAGCTATTATTTTAGCTACAGGAAAATCAAAAATCAAGGTCCCAGTAGAAAAACTTGATGATTATGAGGGAAAAGGTGTACATTATTGCGCTACCTGTGATGGCTATTTTTACAATAACGCAAAGGTAGGTATATTAGGCTACAAAGATTATGCTGTACATGAATTAAAAGAGTTTGAAACCATTACTTCTAATAGAGTTCTTTACACCAATGGTAATAGGCTAGAGATTGGCGAGGAAAGCGCAAGGTATTTAGAGGAGAAAAGCATTCTAATAAACGATAGAAAGATTCAATCGGTTCAAGGAACGAAATTTCTAGAGAAAGTGCGTTTTCAAGATGGGACAGAGGAAGCGATTGAAGGTTTGTTTATAGCATATGGTTCTGCATCCTCCACTGATTTTGCTAGAAGTTTAGGAGTACTCATTGAGAATGGCAATATTATGGTTAATAGAAAACAAGAAACGGATATTGAAGGGGTTTATGCTAGTCATAATTGGAATCCGTATTTTATTGAGG
>CAZVEI010000317.1:0-2500 GCA_964626295.1 uncultured Alkalibaculum sp. | reverse complement strand
TTCTGTGAGAGCGAAGAAAATAGGACTAATTATCCTATTTTCTAGCTACTCGATTTTCAAATCGTTGCAAATAATAATTTAATACAGAGTATCTATTCCTAAATCATTGGATTTTTTTAAATCTTCTATAAATAACAAGCCCAACGACATCTGCCAAGGCCCAGCCTAAGGGAACAGACCACCATATTCCTCGTTCAGCTAGAGCAGGAATACTCGATAGCACATATGCCATTAAAACCCTAGTCCCCAAAGAGATAATCGTGAGTATTAAAGAGATATTTAAGGCCCCGATACCTCTGAAGAAACCATAAAACATAAATAAAAAGCCGATTAACATGTAAAATACAGATATTATAGATAGATACTCTACACCTAAATTTATTACATTAATCTCATTTGCTTTTACAAATATTTTCATAAGGTTTTCAGAGTTTATAAATATAAGTGTAGAAAGTACAAGACAAAAAACTACTATTGTTTGGGTAGCTGATTTTACTCCTTCATATATTCTTTCATTATTTTTAGCACCTTTATTTTGAGCTATGTAGGTAGAAAAGGCATTTCCAAAATCCTGAACAGGTAGGTAGGCTATCGAGTCAATCTTTCCTGCTGCTGTAAAAGCTGCAATAGTATCTGGACCAAAGGTGTTTACAATACCTTGTACGCAGACCATTCCAAAAGTCATAATCGATTGTTGGGCAGAGGTAAGAATGCTGTATTTTGCTACCATAGTAGAAATTTCCTTATCAAAAACCATATCTTCACGGCTTAACCGGATAAAGGGTATTTTCATAAAAGTATATATTAAGCATAATATGGACGAAACAGCTTGGGCAATGACAGTTGCTATGGCCACTCCTTCTACATTCATATTGAACTTAATGACAAATACTAAATCTAGTACAATATTAATAACTGCTGATAATACTAAAAAATACAAAGGTGTCTTAGAATCTCCAACAGACCGAAGTAAGGCAGAGCAAGCATTAAAGAGAAAGACAAATATAAGCCCTCCAAAAATAATCTCCAAGTAATCCTGAGAGCCTTTAAGTATACTCTGAGGAGTCTTTATTAAGAGCAACATATTATTGGTATTTACTATGATTAGAATAGAAAGGACTATTGTAAAAATCCCTATGGATAAAAAAGAAATAAATACGGATTTTCTTAAGCTTATATAATCCTTCTTTCCAAAGAAAAAAGAATAAACCGCACTTGACCCCATGCATAATCCTATTATGACAAAAGAAAAGAAGTTCATAATCATAAAAGAAGAGCCTACCGCAGCTAAAGCATCTGTTCCTATAAACCTTCCAACAACTATAGAATCGACGATATTGTATAATTGCTGAAATAAATTGCCTATTAGAAAAGGAAAAGCAAATTTTATTATTGTCTTTGTAGGATTTCCTTGTGTCATATCTGTAGTCATACTATCCCTCCGAAGCTTTTTACTCACTATAGTTTAACATAGTTTTTGCAATGAAAGAAGTGCTTAGAGCGCATCTCCGGCTAATTACCCAGTAGTTGAGAAATCAGTCAACTATATTACGCCTTGTAGGTAGGTGCAATAAGACAAACAACTTTAGGAGGTCTCATCCTAGGATTTCAATTTTTGTGGAATGATCTTCTTTCTTCCTTAATAGGGGTTATTATAGGAGTAAGTAAGATTAAAAAACGTCATATTTATCACCAATGACTGGTGGCAAATATGACGTCCGAATCACTTAAATTTTTACTGCAATATTAAAGGCGGTTCTGTGAGCGCAAAGAAATAGCAACGAATATCTTGTTTCTAACCACTCGATTTAGTTAGTCTTAAACCGTCTTCTTATAATAGATTTTTAATCCTAATTTTACAAGGGTAAGAAACATTGCAGCTCCTAACAAGGTTAGAAATACAATTGAATTGAAATAATTAGCTATTAACATTGCTAAAGCAAGACATGCTATTGAAATATCAATGCATTTACTACCTACCTTAGTTTGAATGTATTGGAGCCTCTCATCTGTCTCTTCAATGTACAGCGCCTTTAGCTTATCTTCATTTTTTAAGGCACCAATATACTTAGCTATAAAAAAGACCATTATCGCGCCAATACCTGTTCCAAAGCCTTCACCAAAACCTTGGGCAAATGATGGAAATCCGCTCCTTCTTCCAAGGGTCGCAGAAAGAACAATTAATAATAATACAATAAGAAAATAAACTACAGAAACAACTAGACGACGTTTGACAACATGTTTAAAATTTTCCATAACTATACCTCCACATCTGAAAAGTAAAATATTTCCTCAATTGTCATATCAAAATACCTTGCAATTTTATAAGCTAAAATTAAAGATGCAGTGTACTTTTCTACTTCAATTGATGTGATAGTCTGTCGTGTTACACCTACAGCTGTCGCAAGTTCTTGTTGAGAGATCTTTCTTTGCTTTCGCAATTCAGCAATTCTAGATTTCAACCAACCACCTCCATTTGCAAAGTATACTTTACATTTAA
>CAZVEI010000316.1:0-2558 GCA_964626295.1 uncultured Alkalibaculum sp. | reverse complement strand
CATAATGCATTAATTTACTTTTATATCTTACCGATTCTAAGGTTAATTATCAATAGTTAAGTATAGAAATATAAAAGGAAGCGTCCCATATGAGCTTGTATTGGCTTGTAAAATTGTTTAAACATTTCCCTAAAGGGTACTATACTATTAATATAAAAGACTTGGAGGTTTACAATGTATAAAAAAATATTAGTTCCAACTGACGGGTCAGATTATTCCAGAAGAGCATTTGAAGAGTCCATAAAGATTGCCGAATTAACTCAAGGTGAGGTGATCGTATTACATGTAGTTGATACTACAGCGGGATACTGGTCTTACGCCTCGGCCTATGGATATAGCTTGAGTGATAAAGCCATAAGGGATTTAGGAGAGGTAGCCATTAGCATAACTACCGCAAATCTAGAACATGCGGTACCTGTAACCACAAAAATACTCTCAGGTAATCCTACAGCAACTATTCTAGATGAAATTGAAAAGGAGAATATTGACTTAATTGTAATGGGTAGCCACGGTAAAGGCTTCATTAAGGGTTCTCTATTAGGAAGTGTAAGCAACCGGGTAGTACAACTAACTCCTTGCCCCGTGCTGATTACGAAATAAAGCGATATCCATATATCAACTCGCCACTAACTACTCATTCGTTAAACACGTAGCATTTTGCCCATGTCTTTTTCACTTTTTTCATATAATAAGATTATTAAGGTGCAAAAATAGCTTATTCATTATCATTTTCTCCCACTATCTTGTAAGAATAGTGGGAGAATTTATTTGATGACAAATTCTTGGGATATGACGCCTATTGATCTTACTTTCCAATGCTAATTTTATGATCTCCAAAGCGCTCCATTTCATATGGGTTGTGAGTAGATAAAATGACCGTTTTGCCCTTTGTCTTTTCTTCAAAATAATCCATACACTTTAAATACGTTTTCTCATCTAGCTCCTTAAATGGTTCATCTAAGACAATGATATCGTAATCAGCTAAGACGGCTCTAACTATGGCAAGGCGCCTCTTCATTCCACCGCTGTATTTGTACACAGGAAGGTGTCTGCTACTATACAATCCTACATTTTCAAATTCCTCTAGTATTTCTTTGTCTTCTCTTTTTTTACCTAATACCATGTTTATATTTTCTAGTCCAGTGAAGTTTTCTACGAGTCTGTTTTCTTGAAATACGCATGAAAACCTCTTTCCTTCTATTCCTGCAATCTCTCCCCCATCGTAGTCTTCTAAACCCATAAGCATCCGCAATAGTGTCGTCTTCCCTACACCTGATGAACCAGTTATACAATTATATTTTTGAGAATAGAAGGCACAGTTAAAATAATTAAAGATGGCGACTTTTCCATAGACTTTATATAGATTAGATACCTTTATTTCTACTTTCATAAAAAACTCCTTTCTCAAAGCCCTTTATGAAGCGAATAACTATTTTTTCCATAACGATACTAATACCTACGATAAACAGAGTATAGGCAAATAGGGCTGGAGTGTTCAAATAGACTTTTGAATAGTACAAAGCCTCCCCAATCGTATTAATAGGTTGTGCAAGCACTTCTCCAGAAATACCAGATTTCCATGAAAATCCCAAACTAAAGCTTACTGCTGGAAGCAAAAATTCCATAACCTTTGGTAAATAGATGTATCTAATCCTATTTCGTTTATTCATCTTAAAGACAAATGCCATCTCTAGTAATTTAGGATCTACCTGTTGAAGAGCTTTTAAAGTATTGCTGTAAATATTCGGTAATACAACCAAAAGAACCAATATTACAGAAAGGTTTTTCGAAGTAATCCAAACTAAGAGAAGGATGATTATAGATGCCATAGGGGTGGCTTTGATAACACTTATAAAGGGATTAATAATAAGTCGAAAAAGTTTGCTCATATGGGAAAGAACAGCCAAGACAATACCTAGTATTAAGCCGAGGACAAATCCCAGCACAATTCGCATTAGTGAATTACTCACATTCAACCAAAAGACCTTGTCATACATAAGCTGAATTAAGGATGTAAATACAGCAAATGGGCTTGGTAACAGTAGTGGATTTTCGATTATTGCACTTGCAAAATACCATATACCACCCCAAAATACAATTGGGATGGTATACATTAAAACTTTATTCTTTTGCATAATAAAATTTCTCGTTAGGTAATTTTCCTCCTATGGATTGGGGATTTGCTTTATAAAGTACATCTAGATATCCCCCTAGACTTTGTACCAATTCAGAGCCGTCGACATAAGAAATATTACATTTTGGTATTGCAATTTTTGCCACATTTTCTTTTATAATTCCATATTTGTCGATTAATGCTGCCGCCTCATCTACATTATTATTGGTGAATGCTATTGACTCTTCATACTGAGTTAAAAACTCATCAAACTGCTCCTTATTATCTTTGAGAAACTCTTCTCTAACCACAAGCACACCAGTTACGAGGGAGCTACCGTCTTCATCTTGCAGGTTACTCCATTCTTCTGTCATATCAAACACCGTTCGAATACGGTCATTATTCATCTTTGCTGACGTAATAAAAGGTTCTGGCAACACGGCTA
>CAZVEI010000315.1:1860-2560 GCA_964626295.1 uncultured Alkalibaculum sp. | reverse complement strand
ATTATGCTTGAATTATCAAGCATACAGTCCACTTTTATTGGTGGGAAAGTTGAGTAATATATCTATAATATCATAGTAAATCTTATCATAAGTGATAAGATTTAAAATAAAAAATATACAATTTTAAAATATAATTTATATATTTAAATTTAAAACCACCTTACACTAAAATCGAATATAAGGTGGTTAAAAAATATTAACTAATACAAGAATAACTTATTTTTTAATTCTGAATTGCGGATAATCGAAAACTTTTATTTAGAACATACAGCTAAGGGCACCGAAGGCGCCCTTAGCTTCAGTCGCTTTCTTTTGCAAGAGCAACTACTACACTAGTTAATGCTAATAAAGCCAGAAGGTTAGGGATTACCATTAAACCATTAAATAAGTCAGAAAGAGTCCACACTAATTCAATTTTTAATGCCGAACCAACGATGACGAAAGCTACGACAATAAGAGCATAAATTTTAACATATTTTTTGCCGAATAAAGCTTTAAAATTAATTTCTCCAAAGAAGTACCAACCAATAATCGTCGCTAAACCAAAGAACAACATACACACGGCAATAAATACGCCTCCAATAGGTCCAAAGGCCTTACTAAATGCTAATTGAGCAAGTGCTGCACCATTTTGTCCTGAGGACATTGCTCCAGAAGAGATGATGGCAAGAGCTGTAAGGGTTAGTAAAAATATTGTATC
>CAZVEI010000315.1:0-1850 GCA_964626295.1 uncultured Alkalibaculum sp. | reverse complement strand
CTCCTACTTTTGTGAACGTTTAGCATTCACAAAAAAATATTGTATCGATAAATACGCTTACAATGGCTACTACGCCCTGATCGTGCGGTTTTTCTACATTTGCAAGAGCGTGAGCGTGTGGGGTTGAGCCCATACCTGCTTCGTTAGAAAACAATCCACGAGACACTCCATATCTTATGGCTTCTTTTACACCAACGCCTGCTATACCGCCAGCCACTGCTTGTGGATTAAAAGCACCAATAAAGATTTGTCCAAAGGCATCTAATAAGCCAGCTCTGTTTATAAAAAGTACCCCAAGATTGCCGATAAAGAAAAGAACAGCAACAATAGGCACTACTTTTTCAGTTACGGAAGCAATTCGCTGAGTTCCTCCGATAAATACAAATGCTGCAATGACTCCTACAATGATTCCAATGATAATAGGGGGTACGCCAAAGGCATTTGAAAAAGATGTACCAATAGAGTTTGATTGAACCATATTGCCCATAAACCCAATGGCTAGAACGATGGCCACAGAGAAAAAAGTTGCCATAAACTTTCCTAATTTTCCAGGGAAGGCTGCTTGTATGTAATATCGAGGTCCACCGGTTAGCTCACCATCGACTTTAGTACGGTACTTCTGAGCTAGTACTGCTTCAGCATAAATTGTCGCCATGCCGAAAAATGCGCTAACCCACATCCAAAAAATCGCACCAGGGCCACCAGCCATAAGGGCAGTAGCACAACCTGTAATATTTCCTGTACCAATTTGAGCAGCAACTGCTGTGGCTACGGCTTGGAAGGAACTCATACCATGAGCACCAGCTTTTTCACCATTTAAGCTAAAGCCTCCAAATAAATTTTTGATTCCTTCTTTAAATTTACGAATCTGTATAAATTTAAGACGAAATGTAAAAAATACACCTGTACCACACAGTAAAAACAGTAGGATATAATCCCATAATAAATTTTTAACCGTTAAAATGATTTCCATAAAAACTTCCATTACATGCTCCTTTTTGTCACAAGTGGTGTTTAGAATAAAAGCAGTTAAAGGAGATGACATCTCTAGCATAAACAAGTTTAGTTTGTTATATGACAATAAAAAACCGCGCACAAAAGGGCACGGCAAAGAAATCTCTTCGATTCTCTGTCCTTTTGCCTGAGAGATTAATACCCATGAGGGTATTTTGCACCTTCGGCACCTAACTAAATAGGCTTCTCCAGAGTGACATCCGTCTCCAGTCTTTACCCGCTAGGGGATACCTGAGAGTTTTACTCCTTCGGTAAGCGCGCTGCTTTTTCCTGAAAAACTTCCCTTGTCTAAATTTAATTATACTTACATTAACATAGTATAAAAAGGTAGTCAAATATTAAAAATAATTAATTATAGTACTACCAGTATTCTAATACTAAAAAATACGAGAAACCCAAATAAGATCTCTCGTATTTACACTTAGTTGCTTTCTTATAAAATTATCTAGTAAATAAAATTACTAATAATAAGAAGAAGAACAATAAAGTTTCGTCGTCATCACCAAACATGCCAAAGTTGTCAAACAATACTACTAGTAATAAGAAAAACATTAGCAATGTTGAGCCATCACACTCATTAAAAAAACAACCCATGAAATAGCCTCCTTGTATTAATATTTATAGTTTATGATATGTAAGGTGTTTTGAATTTGTGATTTTTACAATTAAGAAATCTAAAGATTTGTTGTGCTATTTGTTGTGCTATATGAATTAAAGAAATAATACTTGTTTATAAATTCGTAAAGGAAAAAAAATTAGCAATTTATAATTGACATACGGTTTCAGTTGGTGTAAAATTAATTTGAACTAAAATTGATGGGCAAATTTAACCTTGT
>CAZVEI010000314.1:0-2579 GCA_964626295.1 uncultured Alkalibaculum sp. | reverse complement strand
CCATCTCGAAATAATACGTATTCTCTAACATTCCAAAAACCTAATTGCTCACCTTGCTGATATTCGGTGCCTGATATATCAGGATTTTTAATCTTTTGAATATCAAAACTCGCAGTTTCAATTATTACTTTATCTATTGGCAGTATCTTATGAATATCTGCAATTACCTTTAAATGACTATTGATCTTGTGTTCAATAGATGGAGCCAACCAACCTTTGTTTTTAGAGGATGTACGATTTAAAAATCGTGGTTTTCTGTAACGTAGGTGATTTCTTCTAGTCCTGCGAATACTTCTACGAGTAGATAGCAAATCTACTATATCGTTTCTTAAAGTAACCTCTGAAGCAAATACTTCTTCTCTCTCGGTAGTAGCACTAATGCCCACAACTTTACTTCCAGCATCTACCCCTAAAGTAATAGGCTGCACATATTCAGTTGATTCGTAAACGAGCTGAATCGTAAATGGCGTCCTGTTAACTACTTTAGCCTTACCTTCTCTAAGAAGGTGTTTTACTTTGCCATGTCTATTAGTGGGCATAAGTGGTCTTCCTTCTTTGTTCAGTACATAAACCATATGCTTCTCCTTTAAAATGTAATAAAATACATAACTCCAGTTTCAAAAACTGGTAAGCGTATCCTTCGCCAATGTTGTAATTGCTTTTCACATCTGGAGCACCGTTCCCATTAACCCTAGAGAACTTTTAACTACAGACAACAGAGCCACAGATTAGGATAAACGTCCGTGGGTGTTATGACAAAAACAACGTAGTATAAAAATACTGAGGCTAATCAACCAGGCTTGAAATAGACCCGAAATACGGAACTACTTCAAGCCTTCGACTTTAGTCGAGGGTTAGTTGACCCTGTCATCTCCTTCTAGTTTAACTCCCTATTATTATACTAGAAGTTCGTAATACAATGATATATTTCTTTGACTTCTTTAATCTTATCTCTTAACCATATAGATTCAATACTACTCCCATTTTAATGTAGGGGACGACGACCCTGTCGTTCCGTTATTACCTGCTATTTGTGGCTTCATTCGGGCAGACAGGGTCGTCTGCCCCTACAAGAGATTATTTAAAGTTTTAAACTTATACAAGTATGAATTTATTTTTATTGAAAGTGTGTAAAACATCTTTAGTTGGGTATTAAGTGGAAAAAGGTGGGTGATAAATTGGAAAAGCTACCTGAAAGAAAAATATTAAGGCTTAGCGATTATGATTATTCACAAGCGGGGTATTATTTTATTACTCTCTGTACGAAGAATAAAAAGAATATATTCGGAGAGATTGTAGGGGTGGACGACCCTGTCCACCCTCCAGTAATTCAACCTAATCAATTAGGTAATATTGTTTTCGATTGTTGGAAACAAATAAATGAAGTATATGATTATATTAAGACAGATGCTTTCTGTTTAATGCCCAATCACATACATGGAATTATAGTTATTGAAGAGGTAATAGATGATACTAATGCTTCGGGCAGACAGGGTCGTCTGCCCCTACCAAAAGTTATTCAAGGATTCAAGTCTGTAACTACGAGAATGTGTTTTCCATTTGGACACCGAACCATCTGGCAACGCAACTATTACGAACACGTCATTCGCAACGAATTAGAACTGCAAGAAATCAGAAAATACATTGTAAATAACCCTTTGAAATGGCAATATGATAAATATTTCGTTTAAAAAAGGGACACCGCTGTGTCCCTAATGATTCTCTCTTTTCCATTCCTTGTAACGGTCTAAATCAGCTTGGATTTGTTTGACGACTGTGCTTATTATAAAGACATCATCTATATATCCTAAGGCTACAATAAAATCTGGTATTAAGTCTATTGGGCTTACAAAATATAGAATTCCAGCTACGATAGCAATAATAGATCCTGTTGGAATTTCTTTATAATCCCCCTTAGCCCAGTCACGTACAAGGCTAGTTAATATATGAAAATCATCTATAATCCGCGCAAAAGGCCCCTTTGCTTTTTCTTCCGTCTCGCTAGCTTGCTTAAGAATTTTCTCAACCTTCCCCGGGTCTTCAACAATCTTTTTCGCCTTCTCTTTAAACTTTTCAAATAATTGTAGCGCCTTCTCTTTATCGAAAGCTTTCTCTTTCATATAGATTCTGCCTCTTCTCCTTAGTATGCTAATTAAATATCTTAATACCATAGTTATTGAGTCAATGATGGAACGACGAGGGCGTCGTTTCCTACGCTTTAAGAGCTGTAAGAAGTCAAGTCTGAGATTTTGAATCTTAATCTACACGTCTTTACGGGGAGCACAAAGGTTTTCCTTACCACCTGACCACCTACTTCTCTCACTCTTCAAATAAATTCCCTAACGTCCCCAACACACTGCCTTCACCCTTTGAACTTCCTCCTGTGTATTTCGATGAAGTGATAATTCGATCTGCTAGCCTGCTAAATGGTAGGGATTGGAGCCATACTTTACCTGGTCCTTTTAGAGTGGCAAAGAATAAGCCTTCTCCACCAAATACAGCTGTCTTAATATTTCCTACGAATTCAATATCGTAATTAACCTCTTGTGTAAGGGCTACTAAGCACCCTGTATCTACTT
>CAZVEI010000313.1:0-2580 GCA_964626295.1 uncultured Alkalibaculum sp. | reverse complement strand
ATTTACATTATTTTTGCCGCTTATCGGTTTTCAAATCGTCTCATCAAATTACTTTCAAGCTGTTGGAAAGCCTACCCACTCAGCTTTACTTAGTCTGTCTAGACAAGTATTAATCTTAATACCTGCACTTCTTATATTGCCTAAATTTATGGGTTTAGGAGGGGTCATTACAGCAGGACCGGTAGCAGATCTCTTAGCAAGTATAATTACAGGGATCTTTATCTACTTTGAATTAAAGAATATTAAAGCAAAAGAATTAGAAGATTCTACTAGAGATGATGGTTTTGAACAGAAGGATGAAATAATAAAAGATTATTAAAACTGTGGAAAGTGGAAAATGGAACTCTATTTCTAGTTTCCCATATTTCGTATTTTAATATTAATGGGACGACAATTCTGTCGTCCCACTATAGCTCTTAGCAGCTTTTATTTAGAACATAGAACTTAGAACATACAACATATCTACATATTTAAAGCAGCTTCATAAGCTAAATCAGAACGTTCACATTCTTCGTCTGTTAAGGTCACTTGATAACAGAGTCTGCTTCCTTTCATTTTTTCTGATGCGTAACTTAATCCGTTGGTTCTGTTGTCTAAGAATGGTTGGTCTATTTGTGCGGGGTCTCCTGTTAGGATGATTTTTGTGCCTCTACCAGCTCGAGTTATAATGCCCTTTACTTGTTTTGGTGTTAAGTTTTGAGCTTCATCAATGATAACCCATTGATTGACAATAGAACGACCTCTTAAATAAGCCATTGCCTCTGCATTGATGATATTGTTCTCAAACAACTCATCTATCTTTTCTTTTATCCCTTTATCGCAATTTAGAAGACCTTTATCACTTTGTTCTAGTAAGATTTCTAGATTATCCATGATTGGCCTTAAAAAAGGTGCGATTTTTTCTTGCTCTGTTCCTGGAAGGAAGCCAATATCTTCGTCAAATTTTACATTAGGTCTGCAAATGAGCATTTTTCGGTAGGTATGGGATTCCTTTCTTAACATCTTATGTAATCCAACAGCAAGGGAAAAGAAGGTTTTGGCAGTACCAGCTGGCCCCTTGACAATAACTAAAGGTGCCATATCAGGGCTCATCATCAAGATTTCCTGCATGAATTTTTGGCCTGAATTTCTTGGGGTAACTCCATAAGGCCGCTCTTTTAAAAATTGAAGAGGAATGATTCTTTGACCATCGAAGCGAGCGAGTGCAGTTTGTTTATCATTATCTTCTGCGTGAAGGATTAAAAATTGATTTATAACCAGATCTTCTTTAGCTAATTTACGGCCATATTTGCATGAACTTACATCTTCTAGATTGAGATATTGACAGCTGTAGAAGTAATCAATTTTTTCTTTTGAAGTATAGACATCAAGACGTCCAGAATACTGTTCATCGTAAGTAGGAGCTTGCTCTGTAAAAAAATCTTGAGCTGTAATGCCCAAAATATCGGCTTTGATTCGTGCAAATACATCTTTTGTAATAAGATATACATCTTCTCCTTGTTCATGGAGACCTTTACATATCTTTAGTATTCTATTATCGTTAATACTACCTTTCCAACTTTCGTTTAAGGTAACATTGTGGAAATTCATTTCGACTCGAAGAAAGGAGCCATTATCTAGTAGTATACCGGAGTAGAGATTACCTTTTTCTCTTAAACTATCTAGTAATCTAGCTACGTGTCTTGCATTTGCACCTAACTCTGAATTTTCCTTTTTGAATTTATCTAGCTCCTCGATCACAACTGCAGGAATCACAATATTGTTATCCTCGAACGAGTAAAGTGAGTAAGGATTGTGAAGTAGAACATTTGTGTCAAGTACAAAAGTTTTCTTTGAGTTCATCAAATTCTCTCCTATCTGTATACATTTTTAACAAAAATAAATACCGATAGGCATCACAATAAAATTAGCCTGTCGGTATGAATAAATTTGTTATAATTCCCTTGAAGATTTTTTTCCATACTTTTCATCCTCTAAATTAAGTATTTTTATATAATATATGCGAGTGTTAATCAAAAAATATTTAAATTTATTGAGTTGATTTGTCGAATGCATCAAGTATACTTTAGGTTTCTCTCTAAGAAGCGTTTGTCGCTTGTGGATAAAGGTATAATTAAAGCATATAATAAATACATTAACGCTATATGGTGAACAGATTAAATATACTATACATTTCTTAAAACGAAAGGAAAGTAGGAGGAATTATGACTATAGGCGAGAACGTAAAAGTAGGTTGGAATTTTGATGATACGTACATTCATCTACCAGAATTTTTTTATTCTAAGGTAAAACTAAATCCAGTAAGATCAGCAAAATTAGTTGCACTAAATCAATCGGTAGCAAATTTATTAGGTTTAAATGTAGAGGCTTTAAAGAGCAAAGAGGGAGTAGATATTTTAGCTGGAAATACCTTTCCTTCAGGAGCACTGCCCATTGCACAGGCTTACGGTGGTCATCAATTTGGGCATTTTACCATTCTCGGTGATGGACGGGCTATGTTAATAGGGGAGCAAATAACTCCATTAAAAGAAAGATTTGATATTCAATTAAAGGGAAGCGGTAAGACGAAGTTTTCAAGGG
>CAZVEI010000312.1:0-2580 GCA_964626295.1 uncultured Alkalibaculum sp. | reverse complement strand
GATCAAATTAATGCTAGCTACAAGTATAATGATGAAGGCATTCGTACAGAAAAAACGGTAGATGGAGTAACTTCCACTTATCATCTAGTAGGGGATAAAGTAAGTTACGAAACCAATGGAACAGACACCATCTACTATACCTACGATGCAAATGATTCTCTTGTCGCCATGAAACTTAATGATGATTACTACTATTACATCCGAAATGGTCAGGGAGATATTACTGGCATTCTAGATGGAAATGGTACACAAGTAGTTACCTATACTTATGACACTTGGGGTAAATTAACTTCGATTACAGGAAGTTTAGCAAGTACAGTAGGTGAGAAGAACCCATATAGGTATAGAGGGTATAGATACGATGCTGAGACAGGACTTTACTACCTACAAAGCAGATACTACAATCCTGAGTGGGGTAGGTTTATCAATGCAGATGTGATCATGGGAGAAGAAGGGGAACTTTTATCTTATAACATGTTTGCCTATTGTCAGAACAATCCTATCGTTCATAAAGATGATTCTGGGTATTGGTTGGATGCAGCTATTGATGTAGCTAGCTTAGCTTATAGTATAGCTAAGTTTGTAAAAAGATCGACACAAGCCAATGCAAAAGCGATAGCTGTAGATGTTGCGCATGTTAATACCTGGAATCTCTTCCATGGGAATAAAGGCTATATCTAAACTCTCGATAGTAAAGAAAATAACGAATAAGATTCAATTTATGAGTAAAGCAAAGACTACTGGAGAAGGAAATGGAAAGAAATACTATGATTGGGATCATACACATAATGACATTGAAGTTTACGATAATAAAGGTAGACATTTAGGTTCGATGAACCCGATAACGTGCAAGATGTATAAACCAGTTGCAAAGGGTAGAAAAATAAAACTTTAAAAAATTTATAGGCAGGAGAGATTGTATGAAATATTGCTGCCAAGATATGGACAGAAATATTAATTGTAAATGTTTAGAGCATGAATCTGAGTGTGATTGCCCGGATTGTATTATAATGTATTTACCTAAATTTGATGAGTATAGTATAATTGTACATGATGGAGGATTTTCTGGTGTGGAAATTCAATATTGCCCTTGGTGCGGAAAGAAACTTCCTTTATCTAAAAGGGATTTATGGTTTGATGTTTTAGAACACTTAGGGTTTGAAGAGCCCATGGATGAAGAAATACCAGAAGAGTTTAATGATGATTCATGGTATTTATCAGATAAATATAAGGAAATAATTAAATTAGTGAAACAGATGTAGATAAATAGTGAATTCTTGGAATATGTCCCTGTTGCTAAAGACTTTTTCTGATTTAGAAAACACTAGCTGCTATGGGCTGGATGCTTGATTGAAATCTTTGATTGGTTGGTCGGTTGGACGGGAAAATAGATTGGCTGAAAGCGGAACTCCTCATTTAGTGTAGTGGAAAAGAGGACAAATTAGAGATTATAGATAGATTCGATGCTAGGTATATATACATATATATATACCTAGCATTATTTATTCTCGTTCATAAGAAGGTTTTATTTTGAACTCTAACTACTGATTCAGTCATCCTATGCTATCTGAGTGTCAGCGAAGTTAAACTACTACCTTGTCATCCTGAGTGCCAGCGAAGGATCTTTGACCCCAAAGGAATACCAAGTTCCCTGACCACCCGACCACCTGACCACCTGACCACCTCAATCAGTATCCCAAACTCTCCCCAACCAAAATAATCTTCACCCTTCCAACTTCCATACTTCTTCTCGTAATGGTAATAGAAGAACAGATACTACTATCTCCAAAGCAATTACCACATACTCCTGTTTTAGCGCAAGGAGTGTCTTTATTTAATCGTAAGGTATTTCTAGGGGATGCGATATTTTGTGCCCTCCAGATTGCTTCGTTTATGTCTTTGCATATTTTATTCATACCTACAATAAGAATGACCTTTTTAGGTCCAAAAGCTAGAGCTGCCACTCTATTACCTGCCCCATCGATGTTGACAAGCTTTCCTTTAATGGTAACTGCTCTTCATATACTTAGCTAGTATACGAAATATTTTATACTCTACATGGAATATTTTTGGAATACTGCTACCCTATTACGGAATATAGAGAAATCTCAGTCTTTCTCATGAGAGACCTATGTGATTATAGCTACAAAAAATATGTAAAGAAGTTGGTAATTTAACTCTTTCAAAAGCAGCAAGTCTTTGTAACCAAGGCTTTAAACTACTAACTGCAGACCCTAAATATATAAGGATCTGCTACCTAAATTGCTTAGTACTATAAATACGTAATTATTTACCTAATATAAAGCTTACTAGAATTCATCTTTTAATAAGTAACGAAGTGCTAAATAAGAGAGATGTTTTATATAATTACAATTTAAAATAGAGTGAAAACTCATTTACAAAATATTATAATATTAGAAAAAATTACATACATTTAAGTGGAAGGGGTATGAGTAAAAGAACATTGCCCCTTTTATGTTTGACGGAGCAGGAGAAATTAGCAACAATGTAATCGTTGCCATAGTGGAGGAAAAAGGGGGCTATACCGTAACGTATAAGCCTGATATGGAGTGGCTAAAA
>CAZVEI010000311.1:0-2586 GCA_964626295.1 uncultured Alkalibaculum sp. | reverse complement strand
TAGCTATAGAGACATAGCCAATAATATTGCCGTATTCATCTTTGATTTTTTTGTATTGGGCCATTATGGTTTTTTCTTTTCCGCTAGGCGTAGTTAAGGTATAATGAGCATTTTCCTCTTTAATGTTTTCATATTTTATGTAATCATCGTCATTGTATTTAAGGTCTAGCATTTTATTGTATTCAAAAACACTAAGGCCAATAATAGAATCTGCTTTTAGCTCGACACATTCTTCGTTTTTTTTGTTTGCATATAAAATAGTATGGTTTTCGTCGAGAAGCATGATCTGAGAAGCTACTGAATTAAAAATCATCTCCGTCTGAAGGTGTAGTGTATTTAGTTTTTGCTCTGCTCTAGTATCTGTAAGGGCAATGAGAATGCCATGTTCATTTTCTAGTTTTTTTAATTGGATAACGATTTGATTTCCTTTTAAAGTTTTTAACGTAAAGAGTTCATATCTATTGGGCAGTGGTTCTACATCAAAAGCTGTATTAAACTCATCTACTGTCATTTGATACAAATCGTGGAAAGTACATTCTAATAAATCCAAAAGGTAGTGATTTGCGTAATTAATGCTTGTACTCATTTTAAATCCCATTACACCTAAGGGTAAGATATTTAAGGCTTTGTTTAGATGCTCTTTTGAACGATCTAATGCTCTATATGGATTTATAATAGCCTCTGTATAAACCCCTTCTAATAAGGCAAGGTATGCACCTAATTTAAAGAGGTAGCCTAAGGTGAATAAAAAATTAAAACGCACATTTATGTTTAAGAGCAAGGGGCATATAGCAGCGCCAATAAAACAAAATATAGCTACAGTTATCAATCTATCTTTGCTAAGGTCGTATTCTTCATTTTTTGTTCGTACTTGCCAAGTTATTATGTACATAAATATAGTGAATAAGAATACGATGTTAATATTCATTTTATATAATAATTTTGTAAATGAGGGCAAATGATTTTCTGCAAAATAAAGTAGCAGCATAAGAGTTATAGTAAATCCAATGGTTTTCAGTAAGGCGAGGACCTTACTGTGTGTTTTATTTGGTCTATGTTCTACAGCAGCGTAAAGAATAACAATAACCTCGACGATTCGAGAACTTAGCCAATAAGGAGTATGAATTTCATATAGAGAGGGTCTCCCATCCTTGACTCCATTTATAAAGGCAATAATATGAAATAGACTCATTACGGTGACAGGTAATAAACCGTATCCAATCATACGGTACATAGGTGAAAGGCCTTTAAAGTCTACAGCAACCCAAATGACACTAAAAATACATATAGTAATCATAGAGTAAATAATTTCAAATGCAATTTGTAAAGATCTTTCATGTCGTCCTTGTTCTATTTTCGGAGAGTATCCATGCTCTAGAGATAATAGAATGGAATGCATGGATATTGATTATCGTATAGTTGTAGATAAAACAAATAAAAGCATATTGCAAGAAGAATATTGGTCAATTGCTCATTTAATACTTTTTCATTATTAGATATCATATAAAATCACCTCTATAGTTCTGAGATAGGTACTATTTAATTTTAACATTTTGTAAACAGGTTGTCTACATACTAATTGCCAATTGTTTACAAAATATAAACAAGTAATAGATTATTATTCACTAAAATATCCATATTATACACAAGTTATCAACATCCTAAGTAGAAGATGCTGAAAACTCAGCGAAAATGAAAAGAAGAACAATTTATAAGTACCCACATTCTATTAACATAAAATACGACAATATTCACCCATATTTTCATATTATCCACATTCTTTCAACAAAAAGGCATTATAGTCCCTAGTTCTTAGCATTAGGTAGGTATTCTTTTTGGGTCATAATCCGACCCTACGCTCTAGAATGATTGGACAGGAGCTAGGGTCAAAAGTAGAATTTTTATATTAAATAAAAAAAGATCCCTTACATTAAAGGAATCTTTTAAAAGGTATTTTTAATTTAGTCTTCGATGATGTCTCCGCTTGTAGATATTGTCGTAACGCTCCAAGGAATCATCTTTCCACAGTCTTGTAAAGCTTTTATAGTAGCATTAGCAAGGCCAGTACAGCAAGGAACTTGCATCCTTAATACTTTTACGCTTTTTATATTGTTATGAGTTAAGATTTCTGTAAGTTTTTCGCTGTAATCGCCACTATCTAATTTTGGGCATCCAATAATAGTGACTTTGCCTTTCATAAAGTCGTTATGAATATTAGCGTAAGCGTAAGCTGTACAATCCGCTGCAATGAGTAAATGCGCATCTTCAAAATAAGGGGCATCGGGTCTTACTAGTTTGATTTGGCATGGCCACTGGCCGAGTTGTGATTGTAGTTGTGATGCCTCTTGATTTGTGTTAACAGGTGCCGCTTTGTGCTCAATTTTGCGAGCTGCACTTCCTGGACAACCTGCTGGTATAGCAGATTTTTCGGCAGCTTTTTTAGCCATATTGACTTTTACAGCTTCTTCGTCATATGCAGCTACTTCTCTTTTTTCGATGGTAATTGCGTCTGTTGGGCAATTTGGTAGACAGTCTCCAAGGCCATCACAATAAGATTCAGAAATTAACTTTGCTTTTCCGTCAATC
>CAZVEI010000310.1:0-2588 GCA_964626295.1 uncultured Alkalibaculum sp. | reverse complement strand
TTTTAGCTGATTTAAGAGGAAAAATAACAGACTGTAATTTATCTACTAAGTTATATCTAGGAAATGAGTGTTTTTTAGAATCGAATTTAGTAGAGAATTTAAAAGATCAGAGAGTAGCTACTTTGCATAATACGTCTTATATTTTGTTAGAGATTCCTAGAAGTAAGACCATGTTTAGCAGCCTCCTTAATTTTATCTTCGAACTACAGCTAAACGGATATTTTGTCATATTAGCCCATCCTGAAAGATATGATTTTGTCGTTGATGATATCCATATTCTAGAAGAGCTTATTAAGCGGGATGTTTTAATTCAAATGAATTTGCCTAGCTTAGTGGGTGTATATGGACGCACAGTTCAAAATACAGCAAATAAGATGCTTGAACATAATATGGTTCATCTAATAGGTAGCGATGCACACAATGAAAAAGGATATGAACGGGCTGGTAAAGCTCTGAATATTCTTGAAAATTCTGTAAGCAAAAATACCTTTTATGAAATTACAACTAGAAATCCAAGGGCAGTTGTTGAAGGGAGAATCCTCTATCCAGAAGCTCCAGTAAAAATACAAAAGAAAAAAAACTTTTGGCAATTTTTAAGATTTAATAGAACATAAATCTTTTAGTAGATAAGAAGAATAAAATATAGATAAGAAGAATAAAATAATGTTATATACGAAAGCATCCTTTGTAGGGTGCTTTTTTTAATTTAGGTGGTAAGCGAAACCAATAAGCCACCATTGATGGCGTAGGTTTTTAGAATTTAGAGCGTAATCTTCAATCGTATCTAGATTGTAGTATCCAAAATATTACAAAATCCTGGATGCAAATATAGTAATATATAAACTCATAGAATAGATGATCACTTAAAGTTTACTTATTACTGAGCGTGTATTTTTGTCATAGTAAAAGGCAAAGGAGAATATAATAAGGGGGAAATATCATACAATAAATGTATATTTACCGAGTTCTTTACAATACCTAGGATTCGTTATATTAAAATAAGGGTATATAATAAATGTATTTATATATCATATTACTAAATAGTTAATGGGCAGAAATAGAAACTTTAAGCGTAAGAAAGGCACAAAAGAGAAAAGAGAGATCAATTTGACGGAGGCTTATTGTTATGCAAATGAACATTGCTGAAAAGTACTTTTATTCAAATTTCGAAAAGAAGCAGTTAGAGATGTATAGTGAGGGCAAGTTATACAATAGTTATGAATTCTTTGGAGCCCATAAAATCAACTGTGATGGATATGAGGCCGTTCGCTTTTTAGTATGGGCACCTCATGCAGTTAGCATTCATCTTGTAGGTGAGTTTAACAGTTGGGATGAAATAGGGTATCCATTAAAGAAAATAACTCGCAATGGCGTATGGGAAATCAGCGCTTTTAATGTGAAGGTCTACGATTCGTACAAGTATAGGATTGTCACATCTAATGGAGAAATTCTCTATAAAGCAGACCCTTATGCCTTTCACTCTGAGGAAAGGCCAAAGAGTGCTTCAAAATACTTTGATATAGAAAATTATGAGTGGAAAGATTCTAAATGGAGGAAAAGTTTGAGAGAACAAGATTCTTATTCTAGCCCTATATCCATTTACGAAGTCAACTTGCTTAGCTGGAAAAAGAAAAGCGATGGTAAACAATACTCTTACAAAGACCTTGGGGAGGAATTGATTCCTTATGTAAAAGAAATGGGTTTTACTCACATTGAAATCATGCCAATTATGGAACATCCTTATGATGGTTCTTGGGGATACCAGGTTACGGGGTACTTTGCGCCAACTAGTCGCTTTGGAACACCAGATGATTTTATGTATTTTGTAGACTGTTGCCATCAAAATGAGATAGGTATCCTATTAGACTGGGTACCAGTTCATTACTGTAAGGACGATCATGGTCTTTATCATTTTGATGGAGGATGTTGCTTTGAATCATCCGATGCATTTAGAGCAGAAAACGAACAATGGGGCACTGTAAACTTTGATTATGGCAAAGCAGAAGTGAAAAATTTTCTTGTTTCTAATGCCATCTATTGGCATGAAAAATATCATATTGACGGTATGCGAATTGATGCAGTAGCGTATATGCTTTATTTAAACTTTTCGGGAAAAGATATACGAAATGTGTATGGAGGATATGAAAATATTGAAGCTATCGACTTTATAAGAGAATTAAATTCTGCAGTATTTCTAAGGTATCCTAACACCTTGATGATGGCAGAGGAATCTACAGCTTGGCCACTAGTTACTAGCCCAACAGATGTGGGCGGGTTGGGATTTAATTACAAATGGAATATGGGTTGGATGAACGATATTTTAGAGTATATGGAGCAAGACCCGTTATTTCGAAAGGGAAATCAAAATGCATTGACCTTTTCGATTACTTATGCTTTTTCGGAAAACTACGTTCTTCCTTTAAGTCATGATGAAGTAGTACATGGAAAAAAATCTCTACTAAGTAAGATGCCAGGAAGTTATGAAGAAAAGTTTGCGAACTTAAGATTACTTTATACATATATGTACGCCCATCCTGGAAAGAAACTGTTGTTTATGGGTGGTGAGTTTGGACAATTTATTGAGTGGA
>CAZVEI010000309.1:0-2595 GCA_964626295.1 uncultured Alkalibaculum sp. | reverse complement strand
TTTGCACTTGTCCCCGCTTGGCAAAAAATCCGAACATTCACCACGACAATTGCGTTTGAAAAAGCTATTAAGGACTTGGCAATTAGTACAATTATTGCTCAAGTAAAAGAGTTGAAGATTGTCGGTTATACGTTAACCGCAGCTGGTTTAGTAAAAGCAGCTTATGAGAAACCTGATTTAAGGTCTTCAAAAGCCTTCTATCTCCGTAGGGATATTTATGGATATACGAACCAGTATGGTAAAGAAGGGACTCATACTTACTCTCTTGACACTAAATATAGGAAAATAAGTAAGACGGATTCTTTCAATGACGTAAATTTAAAAGCATTCTTAGGCTATTAAAAGTTTGAAGGTAAATAAAAATGAAATCTAATGTTAAAGGGGGAAAGATATGTCAAAAAAACAGAAGGAGCGTATGGAGATAGTAATTGTTTTTATTATTATAATTACAATAATATTGTACGCAAATATTTTTTCTGATTCTTCTGAAGCACTGAAATTTAGATCTCTTACTTTAGGATTGGGTCTTCTATTTGGTAGCGTTTTGCGCTATTTTAGTGAGGAAGATAAAAGGGAAGATAAAAGCGATGACATAGAAGAAGATAAAAGATAAAGTGTGAATATTTTGTTTTACCTTCTTATTTTGCATATAATAAGCAATTAAACGAAGATTTTTTTGAATAAAATGAAAATATAATAACAAACAAACCTATAGTTAGGCCTTTTGCCTGACTGTAGGTTTTTTGTTTTTTGGTTAGACGGGAGAAACTAAGAGCGCTAATGAGGAAAGAGAAAAAGCCAGCAATGGTGTAACTACCGTTTAGCCATTACTCAACTATAGTTCAA
The DNA here is from genome assembly GCA_964626295.1 of uncultured Alkalibaculum sp. Classification (GTDB taxonomy): domain Bacteria; phylum Bacillota; class Clostridia; order Eubacteriales; family Alkalibacteraceae; genus Alkalibaculum. The sequence continues at coordinate 1,749 of CAZVEI010000309.1, read as the reverse complement.
CTACCGTTCCAAAATGAAAGTTATAAAAATATCAAAGTTTAAATTTTTCAAAAAATGATTATTGACAAACGATTACATGAGTAATATAATGAGCTCATGAAAGGAATATCGAATGATGAAAGAAGTTTCAAAATACATATGTTGTACTAATTTCATTAAGTAAACGCTGTAAAGTTATCTTCTAAATATGATTAAAAACCTTAAAGTTTATAAAAAAAATGTCGAAAAATGTATTGACAGTCGATTACATAATGAATATAATAAATTCATGAAACAAATGATGATGCAAGAAATAAATTTCAAGGATGGGTTGTATGTCCTCTAATAAAGATGTAAGACTAATTGTCAGATGTGCAAAAATGTATCACGAAGAAAATATGAAACAAGATGAAATCGGTCAAAAACTTGGCATATCAAAGGCGACGGTTTCAAGACTACTAAAGATTGCTGTCGATATGGGTATTGTTAAAATTACAGTAAGAGATCAATATTCAAAAGAGCTAATTGATCTCGAAAAAGCTCTCGAAGGTGAATACGGTTTACTAGAAGTCATTATTTGCGATTCTAATAGCGGATCTGAAATCGAAATCAAGAAGAGCATTGCTCGAGAAGCAGCAAAGTATCTACAAAGGGTTTTAACGCCAAATTCTGTTATAGGGGTAGGCAATGGGACTACATTAGCAGCAATAGCTGATTATGTTGAAGTAAACCGAAACACAAATTTAACCTTTGTGCCAATGACAGGGGGAAATGGTCAGATTAATGCTGAAATTCATTCTAACAATATAGCCCTACATATGGCAAAGGCTTTTAAAGGGAATTATAAAATTTTATATGCACCTGCAATGGTTGAAAAAGTAGAAAGTAAAAACACATTTATAGAAGATCCAGGTATTAAATCCGTTTTATCTTTGTCCAAGGAATTAGATGTAGCTATTTTTGGTGTAGGTTCTTCTAATTCAAAGTCAACGGTTTCCGTTACTGCAGAGTACCTGTCTGAAAATGAAGTGGCAGATATGGAAAGTTTAGGAGCTGCAGCAGATATTTGTAATATTTTCATTGACGAGTCTGGCTCTGGAGATGTTTTTGAATCAAATAAGAGAGTTATTGGTATCGAGCTGAACGATTTGAGAAGTACACCGTTAAAGGTTGTCGTATCTGGATATGAAGACAAAGCAAAAGCGATTAAAAGTGTACTTAAAGCGCACCTGGCTGATGTATTAATTACAGATATTGAGACTGCAAAACTTCTTTTAGAAGGGTGAGGTTATGTATTTTAAATATGGATTGATTATCGTAGGAGCTATTGTTATTCAGGGACTTTTAACTTATTTTCAAGTAAAGGACTACCGAAACAATGTGTCTCAAATTCGCAAAAAGGGAAGGCTCTTCATAGGCCAAACAAAAGGAAAAATTAAGGCCGGCAGCATTGTCTTAATGGCAGTTGATGACGATGGATTCATTAATGAAGCAAAATCTATGACAGGTATTACTGTATTTCATCGATTTAGAAGAATTGACGATTTGATTGGTAAAAATATCTTTGAAGGCGATCAATGGCTTTCTACCTTAAAAGACAAGCAAATGGCTAAGGCTATAAGCAAGGGGATCGAGGCTATGAATAAGAATATTTCAGAAGATTATGAAGATAAAGATTCTGAGTAAGTAAAGGTTTTCATAAAGATATATAAGGAATAATTCACTTTATTCTTTTTATATATATATTTTAAAAAAGAAGGGGAGAGTTTT
>CAZVEI010000308.1:0-2609 GCA_964626295.1 uncultured Alkalibaculum sp. | reverse complement strand
CATATTCATTATGGAAAAGTAACAGAAGGTATGGTAAAAGCACAACAAATGGCTACAAATAGCGTAGACAGGGGTCGCCGATTGTCTACAGCGCGCAACCATACTTCTACTCACCTTCTTCAAAAAGCACTTCGCGAAGTCTTAGGTGACCATGTAGCCCAAGCAGGTTCTTTAGTGGATGAAAAGAGACTTCGATTTGACTTTAATCACTTTGAAAAGTTAACTGATGAAGAACTTAGTGCAGTAGAACAAAAGGTAAATGAAGTAGTGTATCATTCTCCACAAGTTACAGTTTTTGAAACCAATATGGATAAAGCAAAAGAACTTGGCGCAATGGCTCTCTTTGGGGAAAAATACGGAGAAATTGTCCGAGTTGTCAAAGTTGGAGACTACAGTACAGAACTTTGTGGTGGAACTCATTTAGACAATGCTAGCCAAGTAGGTATGTTTAAAATCATTAGTGAAGCAGGTGTTGCATCTGGCGTTCGAAGAATTGAGGCCGTTACAGGGAATAATTCTTATTTATATACAAATACTATAGCAGAAAAGCTAAAATCTGTAGCATCAATCTTAAAAGCAAATCCTGATAATTTAGAACAAAAGATAGAAGACACACTGGTCAATGTAAAAGCTTTAGAAAAAGAGGTAGAAGCTTTAAGAAAGAAAATGAACAGCGATTCTATAGGTGAATTTATAGATGAAGCTATAGAAATCAATGGAGTAAACACTATTATCGCATCTGTAGATTCCATGCCTATGAATGACTTAAGAGATTTAGGAGATAAGTTAAGAGATAAGTTACAATCTGGCATCGTATTATTAGGAGCAAAGAGCGAAGATAAGGTAAATTTTGTGGCTATGGGTTCAAAAGATGTAGTAGGTAAGGGTTTCCATGCAGGAAAACTCATCAAAGAAGTGGCAACAGTTGCAGGTGGTGGAGGCGGTGGCCGTCCAGATATGGCACAAGCTGGCGGTAAGAAACCAGAAGCCTTAGAAAGAGCATTAGGTGTAGCAAAAGAAGTTATTGAAAAGCAAATAATATCGTAAGTACTTGCTTTTTTGTTGTGAATGATTTAAACTTGAACTATAAATAAAATGCGTTCGATATATATTCTTAAGGAGGAGCATTCATATGGATCAAAATAAGGATTTTACTGTGAAGTTTGAACTGGAAAGGGATCGATCTGAGGAAATCAAGCAAATTGTACAGGTTGTTTACACTGCTCTCACTAAAAAAGGATATAAGCCCGTTGAACAAATTGTAGGTTATATTATGTCTGGGGATCCTACATTTATTACAAGCCACTTAAACGCTAGAAATGCAATAAAAAAGGTTGATAGAGATGAACTTTTAGAAGAATTTATAAAAGTTTACTTTGAACATTTAAAATAAGCAAAGATGAACGAATAAAATCATATTACTAGGAGTTCCCCCCGCTTATCTCTTTTGTCGTAAAAAGCGTGGTCTTAACTTATAGTAGAACATAAAAATAAGGCCCTGAACAGGGTCTTGTTTTTTGGAATGAATTATGATAGAGATGGCTCGAACCGGCAATACTTATAAGGAGGCATTGGTTTTTGATTTACAATACACTTGGCACTACAGGAATGCAGGTGTCAAAACTTTGTTTTGGCAGTTTGACTTTAGCTCCTCTCCAAGGTAATTTGAGTATTGAAGAAGGAGGAAAGTTGATTGCTTACGGAATGGAACGGGGAATTAACTTTCTAGATACGGCTACCCTTTATGATAATTATGGGGCTATTAGAAAGGCACTAGAATATTGCGACAAGGAACTTACGATTACGATAGAAAAGGTGCACAAAAGAATCTCCATAAGGCATTAAGGGAATTAAATAGGGATTATATCGATATTTTTATGCTTCACGAACAGGAGAGTATTCATACTATTCGCGGCCATTGGGAAGCCATTGAATATTTAATAAAAGAGAAAGAAAAGGGTACCATTAGAGCTCTTGGTATCTCTACCCACCGAGTAGAAGGGGTTTATGGAGCTTGTGAAATTCCAGAAATAGAGGTTATACATCCTATTATAAATGTAAAAGGGTTAGGCATTGAGGACGGCAGTAGGGAAGACATGGAAAAAGCCATTTCTTACGCCAAATCAAAGAAAAAAGGAATTTACGCTATGAAGATCTTTGGCGGTGGAAACCTGTCGAAAGACACAGAGGAGTGCTTTGACTACGCCCTTAATTTAAAGGATTTAGATTCTATGGCTATAGGTATGATTACTTGTGATGAAATAGACTACAATATTAGCAAGGTATTAGGATTTGAAATAGAAGAAAGCCTACGAGGCAGAGTAAAAAATCGCAGTAAAAAACTGCTAGTAGAATTTTGGTGTACAGGCTGTGGAACTTGCGTGAAAAAGTGTCATCAAAATGCTATGGAAATAGTTGATGGGAAGGCAAAAGTAGACCCTGAAAAGTGTTTGATATGTGGCTACTGTGGAGCCTATTGCCCACAATTCTGTATAAAGGTTGTGTAAGATGAAAGAAAGAATACTTGGCTTAGATGTAGGAGATAAGTATATTGGCGTGGCTGTTTCGGATTTACTCGGAATTACTGCCCAAGGAGTAAGTACATTAAA
>CAZVEI010000307.1:0-2612 GCA_964626295.1 uncultured Alkalibaculum sp. | reverse complement strand
AAGGTGAGCAATTAGGTTTTTGGAATGTTAGAGAATACGTATTATTTCGAGATGGAAACGAATATCAGCATTGTCATGGCAAATCAAAAGATAAAATACTAAATGTAGACCATAAGGAAAGTCGCAAAACTGGTGGAGATTCTCCGAGTAATCTAGTTACCCTTTGTGAAACTTGCCGTAAATTGTGTCATGCAGGAAAGTTGAAGTTAAAGTTCACTAAAAACAAATCCTATAGAGATACTCCATTTATGGGCATTATGCGTTGGGCAGTATACAAGAAGCTAAAGTTACTAGAACCACAAAGTACATTATTAGTAGAAAGAAAGGCGGTGTAGCGGGATTCTTCTCCCATGACTAAAGTCATAGGTTTCCGAATCCCTATGTTTATGAATTTTTTAAAAGAATTACAGCAGGTCGATAAGAACAAAGACAATAGGATTTTAACCATTGTATGTGGCGAAAACACCGATTCTAAATTGCTCTTATGTGATGGAAAAGTCGTTTATACCAACAATGACAAAGTAAATTGGCAAAAATGGATTGATGAAATTTCACAAAACACTAAAAGCCAAATGATTACTATAGGTGATGAAAGAGCATATATGGAATTGTTGAGACAAAAATACAATGTAGTAATATGTGGTGCAGGTCATATTTCAATGCCTATAATAAGCATATGTAAGCTTCTTGACTTGCCAGTGACTGTAATCGATGATAGATCCTCTTTTGCAAATAATGCAAGAAGTGCTGGAGCAGACTTAGTAATCTGTGAACCTTTTGATCGTGCCTTAGATCAAATTGAAGGAGATAATAGTACTTTCTTTATTATCGTTACAAGAGGACATCGATATGATCAAATTTGCTTGCATAAAATAATTCAAAAGGAAAATGCCTACATAGGAATGATTGGTAGTAAGGTCAGGGTAGGGAAGGTCTTAGATTATTTAGAGGAAGAAGGTGTCGACAAGGAAAAATTAAATGAAGTATATACGCCTATTGGACTGAGAATAGGAGCAGAAACGCCTGCAGAAATTGCCGTGTCTATTATTGGCCAAATGATAGAAGTGAAAAATAAGAAGATTGGAACGAGTACTTATAGTAAGGAAATAATGAATGGCATTTTAGATGAAAAATATAAGGACATACCTAAAGCATTAATTACCATTGTTTCAAGGAAAGGTTCCGCTCCAAGAGAAGTAGGAACAAAAATGCTTGTATTAAAAGATGGTACCATGATTGGCACAATTGGAGGGGGCTGTGTTGAAGCAGACATAAGGCAATCCGCATTTTCTTGTATCGACAATGGAGAGGCTAAATTGGTAAGGGTTGATATGACAGGGGAAGAAGCAGAAGATGATGGAATGGTTTGTGGTGGAATTGTAGAGATATTTGTAGAGCTCATAAAGTAAAACGATACTAGGTGCGAGGAGACATAGTAAAATGAATCAAATAAAAACAATAGATGCAGTAGGTCATATACTTTGTCATGATATTACACAAATCATTAAAGGGGTTACGAAAGATGTGGTCTTTAAAAAAGGTCATATTATTAGGGAAGAGGATATACCTGTTCTCTTGTCTGTTGGTAAAGAAAATCTCTATGTATGGGAAAAAGAAGAGGGAATGCTCCATGAAAATGAAGCTGCAGAAATACTTTATGACATCTGTAAAAATGAACACATGAAGGCTACCCCTGTAAAAGAAGGAAAAATAGAAGTTATTGCAGATATATACGGATTATTTAAACTAGATTCACAAAGGCTTTTTGAAATTAATAGCTTAGGGGAAATGATCATAGCCACAAGACACGGCAATACCATTGTCAAAAAGGGAGACAAGTTAGCTGGCACAAGGATTATTCCTTTAATTATTGAAGAAGAAAAGATGGTCAAAGCTCAGAAAATTGGCGTTGGAAAACCCATCATGTCGATTATGCCCTTTAAACACAAAAAAGTTGGCATCGTCACTACGGGAAGTGAAGTTTTTCACGGAAGAATTAAGGATACCTTTGGTCCTGTAGTTATCGAGAAATTTAATGAGTTTGATGTAGAAATAATGGGTCAAACTATTGTAGATGATAAAAAAGAACAAATTACTTCTGCAATATTGTCGTACATAGAAAAGGGAGCAGATGTTGTAGCTTGCACTGGCGGAATGAGCGTTGACCCAGATGACTGTACTCCTGGTGCGATAAAGGCTACAGGGGCAAAAATTATCACATATGGAGCTCCAGTACTTCCAGGAGCCATGCTATTAGTGGCCTATTATGATTACAAGGGAAAAAAAGTGCCAATAGTAGGTCTTCCAGGATGTGTCATGTACTCAGCGCGCACTATTTTTGATTTAATCCTACCTAGAATCATGGCTGATGATCCAATCAAGAAAGTAGATTTAGACAGGCTAGGGGAAGGTGGCTTGTGTCTAATCTGCGATGTATGTACATATCCAAACTGCGGCTTTGGAAAAGGCTGTTAGTAACAGGTGGAGGTTGTAATGAAAAAAGTTGTAATATTTGGAGCAGGACAAGCGGGAAGAATGATAGCAAAATTACTTCATGGAAGCTACGAATTAATTGCATACGCTGATAATAATTATAGACATCTTCCAATTAC
>CAZVEI010000306.1:1926-2629 GCA_964626295.1 uncultured Alkalibaculum sp. | reverse complement strand
GGAAACCCCTTTTCCTTCGTATTATAAATAGAAAAAGTATAAGGAAAGGAGTTAAATAGGTGGAAACATTAAGAATTGGGTCTAGAGGGCCAAATGTAAAACTCATTCAAAGTTTACTTAATCGAATAGGATACCCTGTAGGTGTCATTGATGGCATTTTTGGAACTCAGACACAAAGAGCCGTAATGGCTTTTCAGAGAGATAATGGATTAGTGCCTGATGGAATAGTAGGTCCAAGTACATGGGTTTATTTTGAAAGGTTCTTAGAAGGTTATGATACCTATATTATACAACCAGGGGACACTTACTACAAAATTGCTCAAAAATATTACACTACAGTAAATGCTATAGTCACTGCAAATCCTAATATTGACCCTATAAATTTACAAGTAGGACAGGAGATTATAGTGCCCTATGGTATAGATGTGGTTTTTACAAACATTGATTACACTTATGAAATTATGGAAAGAGATATTCGCGGGCTTCAAGTTAGATATCCTTTCCTTGAAGTGGGGACCATTGGGCAAAGCTTGCTGGGGAAGGAACTATACTATATACGAATAGGTAGAGGACCAGTAGAAGTCTCGTATAATGGATCACATCATGGATTAGAGTGGATTACAACTCCTCTTCTTATGAAATTCATTGAGGATTTTTCTAAAGCCTATTCTACAGGAAGATCTATAAGGGGGTACGACGTTAG
>CAZVEI010000306.1:0-1916 GCA_964626295.1 uncultured Alkalibaculum sp. | reverse complement strand
ATATATGGAATAGAAGCAGTATTTATATTGTACCTATGGTAAACCCTGATGGTGTAGACATTGTCTTAAAAGGACCACAGCCATCGAACCCATACTATAATGACTATGTTAGATGGAATAATACAGGACTACCCCTTAATTTAGTTTGGAAAGCAAATGCAAGAGGCGTAGATTTAAACAGAAATTACCCAGCAAGTTGGGAAGAAGCAAAAGCTCAAGAAATAGAATTTGGCGTAACAGGCCCTGCACCTACAAGATATGGAGGACCTTCTCCTCTATCAGAACCTGAGACCCAAGCATTGGTAGAATTTACGAGAGGGCATAATTTTAAACTAGTCATAGCATATCACACTCAAGGAGAGGTCATCTACTGGCTTTACCAAGGAATGACCCCACCAGGAGCAAGGGAATACGGAGAAATATTTGCCCGCTCTACAGGATACGAACTAGCAGACGTTCCATATGAAGCAGCCTATGCAGGATATAAGGATTGGTTCGTAGAGGAATTTTACCGACCAGGTTATACCTTTGAAGTAGGCCTAGGCGTAAACCCACTGCCTATAAGTCAGTTTAATAGGATTTATAATGATAATGAGGAGGTCATGTTATTAGCACCAATTATCTAAGGATTGGTCGGTTGGTTCGTTGAACGGAAAAAGCTTTTGGCTAAAAGCTCAACTTTATAAGTTGAAATGTTGATATGTTGAGAAAAATACTTGTTAGGAAAGCAAACTCGCCTTCAGGTGAGTGTTTTAGACACCAACTCCTGCAGGAGTCATCCTTGAGCGTAGCGAAGGATCTTCAACTCCAGAGGGATACACATGGGCACTGGTTGCTGAACGCTGGTCGTTGGCAGCTTAGTGTCTTTTGCTGACCACCTGATCACCTGACCACCTTGAAAATCTTTTTCCCAAATAAAATCCCTAGCAAAGCCACCACCCCGATGAGCACAATCGTGCCTCCTGGTTTTAAACTTGCGTAGTAGGAGAGAAATAGTCCTGCAACGGTGAATAAAACGGCAAAGAATACAGAGTATAAAACCGTCTGTTTATAGCTCTTTCCAAACTGCATGGCGCAAGCTACTGGGACAACCATCAAAGAGGATACGATAAGGGCCCCTACTGTTCGAGCTGCTATGGATACGGTAACGGCCGTAAGTATAGTAAAAATAAAATTAATCCTTTTTACTGGAACTCCTGCAAGCCTAGCCGAGCGCTCATCCAGAGACATAAAGAAGAGCTCTTTAAATAAGAAGATAAAGGAGAGCATAACGCAAAGGCTAATAGCGATAACTAAATACAATTCAAAATCACTAATGGCTACAATGCTACCAAATAAAAAGCTGTTAAAATTAGCAGAATTATCTACAAAACCAGACAAAATACCCGCTAAACCGACTCCAGCAGACATAACGATGGCTATAGACATTTCCGAGTATTTAGGGATCTTTTTGCGAATGTACTCAATTGCAAGGGCTGCCATAATACTAGAAATCATAGCCCCTATAATAGGATTAATGCCCATAACTAAGCCAGCTGCTACACCTGCTAAAGAATTATGTGAAAGGGCGTCGCCAATCATAGAGAGTCTTTTTAATACTACAATAATCCCAATACAGGGGATTATAATAGCGAGCAGAATTCCAACGGTAAAAGCCCTCTGCATAAAAGCGTATTCAAATATCGCCATTTTCATACATCCTTTCCTTTTTTCTATTCTTAGGGTGCTTGTGTTTATGGGACAACTCTTGGTGAATTTGTGCCTTGTCCAGTTCTACTAAAGAACCTTCTTCTAAGCAAAGAGTTCTAGATACGTACTTGTGCACATTGGCAATGTCGTGAGTAACCATAAGAATAGTAAGTCCTGTCTTTTTGTTGATCTGATCTAACCACTCATACAAGTTTTTGATGGTATTC
>CAZVEI010000305.1:0-2637 GCA_964626295.1 uncultured Alkalibaculum sp. | reverse complement strand
TCTTTATCCCACGCTATTAATGTATTATAATAACAATAAGAAAATTATTAAGTAAAAGTGGAAATCTATCTAAAGGAGATTATATGAATATTCAAGAAATCATAAATGTTTTTGAAAATAGAGCGAGTAAGCCCTTTAATATAAAAGATTATTTTTCTGTACTCGTTCCAATTATACAAATAAAAGATGAACTACATCTACTCTTTCAAGTGCGGTCTAATCGCATTCGCAGGCAACCTGGTGAAATTTCCTTTCCAGGGGGGAAAATCGAAAATGGTGAAACACCTCGACAAGCGTGTATTCGAGAGACTTACGAAGAAATGGGGATTTGTGAAGAACAGATTGAGATTATAGGACAACTTGATTATTTATTGAACAATACAAATGATATGATTTACCCTTTTCTAGGGATATTACGTGAAACGTCCATAGAAAACATTTATTTTAGTAAAGAGGAAGTAGAAGAAATTTTTACTGTTCCATTGCAGTATTTTCTTGATAATAAGCCAAAAGTGTATGATATGTGTTATAAAGTAGCAGCAGATAATTCTTTTCCATTTCATAAAATTAAAAACGGGCCAGTGTATCAAAATCGGATTATGACCTATCCTGTTTATTTTTATGAATACGAAAAGTATATTATATGGGGATTGACAGCAAATATTACGAGAAATTTTGTAAAAGAATTGATTCGAAGCAGCAAGAGTTTATAGTTCTTGCACGAGGCTAATGTGCATTTATAAAAAAATTTAAGATTTTGGAAATATGAACAATTAAACAATTTATTTGTTAGTGACTTTTATATATGTTATACTATGATTATAAATTGGTGAGTATATAGATAAAATTCTTATTACAAACCTTATAGAAAACTAAATACAATACTGCGTACTGACTACATGAGGGTTCGACCCAAGTGAGAAGGCGAAAGGTAAACGATATATTAAGAGGGCTTTATTATCCCTTGTTTTTTTCGTATTCTCAACCCTGTACGCTTATGTACAGGGTTTTTTTATTTAAAATAATAGAAGAAGGAGCTACTATGGAAACTCGTATTGCACTTATTGGTATTATTGTAGAAGAAAAAGACTCTGTTGAAAAATTAAATACAATCCTTCACGAGTACGGGCAGTATATCGTTGGAAGGATGGGAATTCCTTATCACAAGCGTAAAATTTCCATTCTCAGTATAGTTGTTGATGCACCAAGTGATGTGATCAGTGCACTTTCAGGCAAATTAGGAATGATCCCTCATGTGAGCGTCAAGACTGTTTATTCAAAAGTATCATATTAACCTTAGGAGGAAAATATGTTCAAGTTAATTGATCAACTCGAAAAGAATCAAATACTACCTAAAGAGGAATTGTCTTATCTATTAAATAATTACAACTCAGAGGTAAGTGAGTACTTATTTAAAAAAGCTCGAGCTGTATCCCAAAAGTACTTCGGGAATACGGTCTATCGGCGTGGTTTAATTGAATTTACAAACTATTGTAGAAATGATTGCTATTATTGTGGAATTCGAGCAAGCAATAGAGAATCTGTTCGTTATAGGTTGAGTAAAGAAGAAATTTTAAGTTGTTGTGATACTGGATACGCTCTTGGCTTTCGCACTTTTGTCCTTCAAGGTGGAGAAGATTTAAGCTACTGCGATGAAGATATTTGCTCTATTGTTTCATCTATAAAAGAACAACATCCAGATTGCGCAGTAACCCTTTCAATAGGAGAAAGATCCTATGAATCCTATAAAAGGTATTTTGAAAGTGGTGCTGATCGTTATTTGCTTAGACACGAGACCTCTAATCCAGAACATTACAGTAGATTACATCCTAAAAATCTAACCATATCTAAGAGGAAAAAATGTCTAGAAGACCTAAAGAATATTGGTTTTCAAGTAGGAACTGGAATTATGATTGGTTCACCTCATCAAAGTACAGAGAACATCGTAGAAGATTTGCTCTTCATTAAAGAGTTTTCACCAGCAATGATCGGTGTTGGTCCTTTTATTCCTCACCATCAAACCCCATTTGCGAAAGAGATGGGAGGTACTTTAGAACTTACACTCTTTGTTATTGGGTTACTTAGACTGATGAATCCTAATGCGCTAATGCCAGCTACGACAGCTTTAGGAACCATAGACCCTAATGGTCGAGAGTTAGGAATATTGGCAGGAGCTAATGTAGTTATGCCAAACTTATCTCCAGTTGAAGTAAGAAAAAATTATGAACTTTATGATAATAAGATTTGCACAGGAGACGAAGCGGCAGAATGTAAGGTTTGCTTAGATAATCGAATGAATTGTATTGGTTATGAAATTGTAGTAGATAGAGGAGATTTTCTTCAAATTTAAAGGAGGCATTACTTATTATGTATAATGTAAAATCAAAAAAGGCCATAGAATTTATTGATGATGGAGAAATTTTAAGCACGATAGCCTACGCAAAAGAAAACAAGAGCAATAGGAAACTTATTCGAAGCATACTAGACAAGGCAAAAGAATATAAGGGCCTTAGCCACCGAGAAGCAGCTGTGCTTTTAGAGTGTGATTTAGAAGAAGAAAATCAAGAGATAAAGCAGCTCGCAAAAGAAATTAAGCAAAAAATATACGGAAACCGAATCGTCATGTTTGCTCCTCTA
>CAZVEI010000304.1:0-2641 GCA_964626295.1 uncultured Alkalibaculum sp. | reverse complement strand
AACCTTTTAGCAGGAGTACATCTTCTGATTTTATGTTTTTTTGAAGAAATTGTGCAGCTTGCTCCTTATTTTCAAAATAGTGAACAAAATTTGCATTCATTCCATTTTCTAAGGCACCTTTGTAGTAATCTTCGGCTAGAGAGCCCACTGCTACTAGGTAATCTATTTTACTTGACTTAGCAATAAAAGAACCTATTTCTGCGTGATACTTATGGGTTTCTTCTCCAATTTCAAGCATATCTCCTATGACAGCAAAAGCTCTTCCCCCATCTCCTTTAAAATCCATTAAGGTATTTAGGGCCGCTTTCATGGCATCTGGATTTGCGTTATAGCTGTCATTTATAATTCGAATGCCTTTTACATTTCGAATATCCATTCTATTGTTGCTTGGAAAGTACTGGGTTAATCCCTTTTGGATTTCTTCAAAGGTCAAATCAAAATGAAGACCTAAATAAATGCCAATTAAGCAGTTATATACATTGTGTACTCCAGGAAATGCAAATTGGATTTTTTTGTCTTTCCCATTATAACACACGCTAAACTGCAATCCAGAGGAATCTGACTTTATGTTATAAGCGTAAAGGGGAAATTCATTATTGTTAATCCCTAGTTGTGCCACCTTAAATTTATCACTCCTTAGTGTGGACAAATAAGGGTCATCTCCATTTACAATGGCCATTTGATCTGCCTTAAGGGTTTCAAAAATTTCACACTTTGCCTTAAAAATATTGTCCTGACTTTTTAATTTTTCCATATGAGTTACGCCAATATTTGTGATAATCGATATATCTGGATAAGCCATATGGACTAATTGGCTGATTTCTCCTAAGTGGTCCATTCCCATTTCTACTACAGCTATTTCAGTATCCTCTTCTATGCCAAAGATGGTAAGGGGTACACCTAAATCATTGTTTTGATTTCCCATAGTTCGATGGACCTTATACTTTTGTCTTAATACAGAATATATAATGTCTTTTGTAGTGGTTTTACCGCTGCTCCCTGTAAGGGCAATAATCGGTATCTCTAGTTTCTTTCTGTAATATTTCGTTAATGCTTGCAAGGCAGCGTAGTTATTTTTTACTAAGATGAGCATTGCGTCTCCTACAGGCTCTACTTCTTTTTCTACAAGAACTGCTACTGCGCCCCTTTTTGTAGCGTCTAAAATATAATCGTGTCCATCTACTCGGCTTCCCTTAATAGCTACAAAAAGAGCCCCTTCCTTTGCTTCTCTACTATCGATACAAACGCTTCTTACATCTCTTGTTTTTTGATTATAAAGGACCTTTCCTCCCGTCACACGTGCAATTTCTTCTGTATTCATCCGCCTCATTCTTCTAGTAGCTCCTTTACAATGTTTTTTTCATTAAATTGGATTATCTTATCCTTTAAAATTTGATACGTTTCGTGACCTTTTCCTGCTAAGAGTATGGTGTCCTTTTCCTTTGCCATAGTAAGAGCAAACTTTATGGCTTCTCTTCGGTCTGTTATGGCTGTATGAGGGCAAGAAGTCTCCTTTACACCTTCTAAAATATCGTCAATAATATCTTCTGGTTTCTCCGTCCGAGGATTATCTGAAGTTACAATACAATAATCGCTCAAATCTCCTGCGATCTTCCCCATAATAGGCCTTTTGGTCTTATCCCGATCTCCGCCACAACCAAATAAAGTAATGAGTCTTCCCTCTATGGTTTCTTTTAGCGAACTTATGACATTTTCCAGACCATCAGGAGTGTGGGCAAAATCAATGATCACATCATAAGGAGTATTTACATGAATTCTTTCAATTCTACCTGGTACTGTTGGCATATTTTCCAGAGCTTTTGTTATCGTCTTTAAAGGGACTTCTTCGCAAAGTGCAATAGCTACAGCAGCAAGTACATTGTAAGCTGTAAATTTTCCTGGTATTGGACAATGGATTTTCTGCCTTACATCTTGAAAGCCGAGAGTAAAATCAATTCCATCCATTGAGTATACCATATGTGTTGCATTTACATCTGCAGATTTTCCTAAGCCATAAGTTACCACTTTCTTGTTATCTGCCTGTAAGATTCGACTGAGTATTCGACCGTAGGGGTCATCTATATTTACGATATTATAACTTGAAGTCATATAGAATAATTTTTGTTTTTGTTGAAAATACTTTGCTATGGTGCCATGAAAATCCAGATGATCTTGTGTTAAATTTGTAAATACACCATGGACAAATTCAATACCCAATACACGGTTTAACTCTAGTGCATGGGAAGACACCTCCATAATGGCGTACTCAACATTTTTGTCTACCATAGTACTTAGTATTTCTTGTAATTCAAGGGATTCTGGAGTAGTATTTTTCAATTCCCTTTTTTCGTCATCAATAAAACTCCCTATGGTTCCTATGATTCCTACTTTTTTCCCACTACATTCTAATATATTTTGAGCCATTATACTTGTGCTGGTTTTTCCATTGGTTCCTGTTATTCCAATGACTTTTAATTTAGAAGACGGTCTTTCATAAAAATTATTGGCTATTTTTGACAAGCCCATTCTCGTATCGGGTATTTTTATATAAGTAATTCCATCAAGATTTTTTTTAGGCTCCCTCTCTAGAATAATTACTTTAGCCCCTTTTGAAATGGCGGTGGAAATGTATTTATGTCCA
>CAZVEI010000303.1:0-2643 GCA_964626295.1 uncultured Alkalibaculum sp. | reverse complement strand
AAATTGACAATATTCAGATAGTTGGATATAAAAATAAGGGGTGTTTCATATGGGGGGTTGGTATCTATTAATATTAGTTATAGGTATTGTTCTTTTGATGAAATCTGTATCGGCTCATAAAAATAACGAAAAGAGCAAATCAACATTTATTATGAGTATTCTACTTATTTTATTTTCTTTATTTATGTTTTCTCCTTTAAGTACTATATTAATAGATTTAATATTTTAAAACACAATAAGCAAGTAGAATATTTGGAAAACGATATAAATGCATTCACACCAAGGGATCCACTAAATGGAGGTCAAAAATGATTTTTCAATTAGAAAATAAGGAATTAAAAGAAGTATCCACAATATTTGTAGTAATTCACCAATTAATGGGATTATGTGGACAATGGGTACAGTTTTAGCAATAATAATTGGCATTGTTGTATTATCTATTCCAGAGTAGAAGCAATATATTTTCCAGAGGCAGAAGCAGCCTCAAAGAAATCATTAGAACAGCGAATAAGGTATTTCAAAATCAAAGCACGGTAGCGCTGTATGGTATGGTATGATTTTAGAATTCAACTAACATAAATGCTAGTAATATTTAAAATAATAAATATAAATACATTTGAAAGGTTGGGATATATCTTATGATTAAACAAGACTATATGATGCGCATGGTAGATGATCTGATAAGGTTACTTGCTAAACTTCTCTTTAATAAAGATATAATTATCTATGAATTACCAGGTGAAGAAAATTACACCCAAACGGATTATTTATATAAACAATTGCTCAGTTTAATAGACAAAGGAAAAATCAATGAAGCCGAGAATTTGCTATTTGAAAATATAGACCCTAATGATAAAAGGTATAAGGAGCTAGCCTTAGATTTTTATGCAAAATTGAATAATTTAGATGATGAATTATTAGAAAAATCTAATTTTCCTAGGGAAGAAATTGAGCAAGGGGTAAAAGAGATTGCTAAAGTGTTTGGTTTATCTCTATTTTAAGAATAAATATTATTAGTAGAAAAATGTCACGTTAATATAAGAATTTGGAAATACGAAGCGGCAGCGTTCCTAGCATGATGCAATTTTCTGTAACATAATATGCTGCAAAGTAGTAGGGAAATCGCTTATCATGTGCTCTATAGAATCAAAAATAATGGACGAGTAAAGAGTCTTAGTGCTAATATATAAAAAGAAATAATAAAGACAGATCATTTTTATAAGAACAAACTTCGAAGATAAGTTAAAAGAGCGCAATATTGATACCTTGATCCTCTGCGACGTTTTTACCCTTAGATGCGTTGGCAGAACAGCGATTGATGCTTATGAAAGAGATTTTAGCGTGGTTTTAGCAAAGGATGCATCATTTAGTCACCTCAAGAGAGCTATTGCCATTTGCTCGCATCGTCCAGGAATAAAGATATTTTTTATTACTAATTGATTTCTCCGATTGACATGTATATGCTACTATTAAAATCATCACCTAGATGCCTTGTAAAGTTATTTTAACATCATCTTAGCATGCTCAAAATCCTTTTTATGTACGTAGATATAATACATTTTTGTATAATCTGTATTAAGCCCAAAGCTCCCGATCCGCCCTCGTTTAGATGCACCAAAGGAACTAGAACTTGTGCTATCTACAATTTTGTAATCATATGGAATTCCATTTGAAGACAATATATGGCTAATCTCATTAAATCTTTGTAAGGCGTTACCAACAAAAAATTCTTTTCTATTCCAAATCATAAATTCGACTCCTTCGTCAAATGAATAATTTTTGAGTTTATTAGTTTATACAACTCCGTCACCATTATTATACAACAGATTTAATTCATTAAAAACAAAATATTAGGAGAATTTACTATTTGATATTGCTATAATAATTAATATACATGCAAATTTACATTTATTATCAGTATTCCACTTATTTTATTTTCCTTGTTTATGTTTTCGCCTTTAAGTATCACGTTAATAGATTTAATATTTTAAAACACAATAAGCAAGTAAAATATTTAGAAGATGATATAAATGCATTCGCACCAAAGGATTTACTGAATGGAGGTCAAAAATGATGTGGAATAAAAATTGATGAAATCATGAGCATAATCCAGGGCTAAGGTAAAGAAATACTATTTATAAAATACGAATGAATATCATTTTAAGGAGCTAATGAGTTGAGAAGAAAAGACAGGGAAATTACAGAAATAAAAGAATTATTGCAGATCATTGACCTCTGTATGGTTTGTAGAATTGCTATGCAAGATGTTGCTGGTCTTTATATTGTGCCTATGAATTTTGGCTATACTTATGAAAACAATCAATTAGTGTTGTATTTTCATAGTGCAAAACAAGGGAGGAAAATTACTGCATTAAAAGAGAGTAGCAATATCTGTTTTGAAATGGATTGCGAACATCGGCTTATTTCAGCAGATGTAGCATGTGAGTATTCCTATTCCTTTAAAAGCGTTATTGGAAATGGTAAAGCTGTTTTTATTGATGATCTAGAAGAAAAGAAAACCGCTCTATCAGTATTGATGAAGCATCAAACTGCACAGGATTTTTCATTTGATGACAAAATGGCAAACAACGTTTGTGTATTTAAAGTTGTTGTCAAAGAGTTTACTGGAAAATATCACCCTTT
>CAZVEI010000302.1:0-2655 GCA_964626295.1 uncultured Alkalibaculum sp. | reverse complement strand
CCTAGCTTCTCCTATATACATAATATAGAGGTGATATGATGTTAGGAATTAAACGAGACAATTTTGAATCGCTCAAATTCCATATAAAAGATATTAATGCTAGCACTTTACTTAGCATTCCATTAAAAAGAATATGTAGCTCTCCTTTTGTAGTAGTATGCATAGGAACTGATCGATGTATCGGTGATAGCCTAGGACCTTTAGTAGGATACAATCTAAAGAACTTAGATGTAAAGTATCCTGTATTTGGCACCATAAATGAGCCAATCCATGCTATGAACTTAGAAGAAAATCTTGAATTGTTAAAAACAAATTACCCTAATCACAGTATAATCGCAGTAGATGCTTCTCTTGGAAATAAGAAGTCTATTGGCACCATCCAGTTTAGAGAAGGGCCCATCTATCCAGGAAAGGGCGTAGGAAAAAGGTTACCACCTATCGGAGATTACTCCCTAATAGGCGTCGTAGATACTATGGATAAGTTTAATAGTTCTAATATACATCAGGTTCGATTGAGTTTTGTCATGGAAATGGCAGATATTATAACCGATTGCTTGTATAAGGCTACACATAGTGCTCTGTGCGCGAGAAACTGATACAGCCCCTAGTCGCCCTTTATATTCTCCAATTTTCTATGAAGTTATTTAGTTCTGGGGTTTTTGGGGAGTATAGGATTTCCTTTGATGTTCCTGCTTCTAGAATTCTTCCATTCATCATAAATACGCACTCATCTGCTACTCTACTAGCTAGTGCGGGATTATGGGTGACGAAAATTATGGTACTGCCTTCAAGTTTATTGACCCTTTTCATATAATCTGCGAGGAGCTTATTTCCCGCAATGTCCGTAGACGAAGAGGGCTCGTCCATGAGGATTAATTGTCTCTTTCTGACTAATAATCTTGCAATAGCTACCCTTTGGGATTCTCCACCAGATAATTCTAGTGCATTTTTGTCTAAAAATTCTTCCATGCCTACATACTTTAAGGCTTCCTGTATCCTTTGAGAACTTTTCTTGTCCTTACTCATCCCTAAAGACACATTTTTTAATACTGTAGTATCAAACAAATAGGTTTGCTGAGGCATATAAGAGACCTTGTCGTGATCAATATGGCGTTCTTCACCGTAATATATCGTGCCTTTAGTAGGTTCTTCAACGCCAGCAATCATGCGCAATAAAGTTGTCTTTCCTGCTCCATTTCCGCCTATAATTGCATAAATCTTTCCCTGACTAAATTGGTAATTGTCTACATGTACGACTTCTTTTTTATTATATGTTTTTATTAAATAATCTATTTTTACGTTCATTAGCGTTTCTCCTGAATGTGGTGAGCAATATAATTTATAACAAAAGAAATACTTAATAATATAATGCCTAAAGCAAGAGCAATATCAAAGTTTCCCTTTCCTGTCTCAAGAACAATAGCTGTAGTCATTACTCTCGTTCGAAATTGAATATTTCCCCCTACAAGGGTAATAGCACCTACTTCCGAAATAGCCCTTCCGTATCCGGCTATAATAGCTGAGATGATAGGGTATCTACATTCGTGAAATAGTAATTTTAATATTTTACGTTCCCCTAAACCAAGGCCCTTTCCTGTCTCCCAAATGACCTTCGTTTTTGCTTTTACAGCTGAAATAATAAGTCCAGTAATAATAGGAAAGATGATCATGACTTGTGCAATAATCATGGCTGCAGGCGTAAATAAGATATCGAGAAATCCTAAGGGTCCCTTTCTTGATAAAATCATATAGACTACAAGACCCGCTACTACCGGTGGAATGCCCATGAAAGTATTGATTAGTCGGACAAGGATCTTCTTTCCTTTAAATTCCTTGCTACCAATGAAGACCCCTGCTGGAATGGCGCCAAAAGCTGCCACGGTAGTACTGGAAATGGATACGATCAAGGACAAGAGAATAATTATATATACTTCTCTATCTAAAGATGTAATTAATTTTAATGCTTCTATTAAACTCGTCAGTATCTGATTCATTATTCCTCCTAGCCCTAAGGTACTCTTTTATTATACAAAAGGTCGCTGTGGGCAGCGACCTTTCTTTTTATAACAGCAAATCAAGATTCATGAGCCGACGCCCACGTCAACCTGGATTATTATAAAAGCTCCTTACTACTCTGCTTCTTGATTTAATATAAAAATCCTACTATTTTGCTTCGTAATTTACAGTGAATAAAGCATCACCGTATTCTTCTTTACCAAATTCGTTGATTTTAGCTAAGACTTCATCTGAAGTGATCCATTCTAAATAAGCATCTGCGCCTTCTTTGTTAATACCCTCTAATTTATCAGGATTAACTTCGATTACGGTATATTGATTCATTAGATCATCAGATTCTCCTACGATAATGTCAAGTTCAAGCTTGTCTTTCATAGAAAGATAAGTGGCTTTATCTGTGATAGCGTATGCACCTTCTTCACTAGCTATTTGAAGAACATCTCCCATGCCCTTTCCAGCAGACATGTACCAATCTCCCTCTGGTTTTATAGAATTAGTTTCCCAGATTTTTAATTCTTTTTTGTGAGTACCAGAATCGTCTCCTCTAGAAATAAATGTAGATTTTGTATCTGCAATCTTTTTAAAGGCCTCTGCTGCAGTATCTCCTTCAGCGATTTTAGCTGGATTATCACTAGGTCC
>CAZVEI010000301.1:0-2673 GCA_964626295.1 uncultured Alkalibaculum sp. | reverse complement strand
ATCCTGAAAGTTTAGTTTATCTAAAAACTCTAATCCCTTAGATTTAGCTTCTTCTCTAGTAATCCTTTTATGCTGGTTCATACTTTCATATAATTGATCGCCGATAGTTCGAATGGGACAAAGGGCGCTTTCCGAATTTTGAAAAACCATTCCTATTTCATACCCTCGAATTTTTTGAAGCTTCTTATAATTATAATCTAAGATATTTTCACCTTTATAGTAAATACTACCTTTTGTTACAGCTCCTGCAGGCCCTAGTAAACCCATAGCAGCTTTTATCAAAGTACTCTTTCCACTTCCAGATTCGCCCACAATCCCTAAGATTTCGCCTTCCCTTACTTGGAAGTTTACGTCTTTTACATAAGGCTTACCATTATAGCTGATTTCTACATTGTCCATAGCAAATAATGTTTTTCTCATACATCCATCTCCAAAGCTTTTAATACTTTCATCTTACTTCATTTTTTCTGTATGCATAAATATTAATACTCCCACTTAAAGCTTTCTGGGGAGAAATAAGCTAAGTGGGAGATTAAGTGCTTACACACGTATAAAATTAAATTACTGCATATCTAAATTTGCTGTTATTTCATAATAATCTGAAGGATGTGCTTCAAATCCTGTTACATTTGGTTTCATTACAAAGGACATTTTTAAATGAGATGCAAATACAAAGCTAGCATCGTCAAGTATAATCTGCTGCATCTCAACAGCTAAATCAGAACGCTTGTCTTTATCAAATTCGTTCCTCAGTTCTTCTGATAGGATTTCAAGTTCTTCATTGTAATAGCCTCCGCGATTTTTGGCAGATTCTTTTAAGCAATGAGTTGTAAAGAAGTACTCTGGGTCTCCCGTTGGAGCTGTAACAAAAGCACTTGCATAGATATCCCAATCACCTGATTCAAGAAAATCTTTGTGATTTTCTGTAGAGTTTACTTTAACATCTATCCCAATCTCCTTTAAAGTCGCCTGTGCTGATTCTGCTAATAGGGGTAATTCTTGTCGTCCTGGATAAGTACGCCATCTAATCGTTAGATTTTCTCCATCTTTGTCTACAAAGCCATCATTATTGGTGTCTTTCCAACCAGCTTCTTCTAATAGTTTTTTTGCCCCATCAACATCGTAAGTTGGGCCTTTGACTGCTTCATTTCCAAATTTAAAATTAGCTGGAAATACACCTACAGCTGGAGAACCATTTCTATTTAAAAGTACTTTAGTAAAGCCTTCCTTGTCGATGCCCATAGCAATAGCCTTTCTTACATTAAGATCCTGTAACGCTGGCGTTGAAAAATTCATTTGTCCAAAAAATGCCCGAGAAGTATTCGTTGAACTTATTTTATAGTCGTCGTTGTTTTCAAATAATGAATAACTAGCATATGGTAGCCCTTGAGTAGCATCTATCTCTCCTGATTGAAGAGCCATAGTGAGGGTATCCCCATCTGTAATAGCCTTTACATTTACACGGTCTACTTTTACTTCCCCACCCCAATAGTTTTCATTCTTTACCAAATTAATTTCTGTATCAGCGACCTTCTCTGCAATATAAGGACCCGTTCCTGCCACATTGCGGTCTTCTGTTACACCATATTCTATATCGATAATAGCCCCATATGGATCGCTTAAATAATTAAGGAGTGCTGGTACTTTTTCTTCAGAAACAATAGTAATAGATTGGCCATCAGCGGTAATTTCCTTGATCTTTAAATCACCTGGTGCACGATCATGGACCTTAATTAAATTGTCGAGGCACTCTTTTACTGCTTGTCCGTCCATCTTTCTTCCACTTGAAAAGTTCACATCATCTCGAAGATTGATCTTAACAGTATATTCATCAACTTGTTCATAATCTGTAGCAAGCCAAGGTTCAATTTCCATAGATTCGTTAAATTTAAATAAGGTCTCACCTACTCCATAACGAACAGTAGACCAGCCTGAATAATCGGAATGAGGATTTAACCCTGGATTTCCCATCTCAGGGCCATAGGCTGTAGTGCCGTAATTAAATACTTTTTCTTGAGATTTTTCTGCAACTTCCTCATTGTTGGAAGATTGTCCACATCCTGTGAAAAATATTGCTGTTAAAAGGATTACAGATAACAGGGGTACAATTCTTTTTAGCACCTTCATTTTATTTTCACTCTCTTTCATGTAATTAAAAATCGTTGAGAATTTTTCTTTAGAAGTATAATAAAAACTTTTATTAGTAGTTCCACTATTGCTTTTGGGATCTAAAACATCCCTTATGGTATCTCCTAATAAATTAAAAATCGTCACTGTAATGAAAATGGCAAAACCTGGTGCAAAGATGACCCATGGTGAAGTCTGAATCATACTGCGCCCATTGCTCATCATGGAGCCCCATTCTGCCGTAGGAGGCATTGCACCAAGACCTAAAAAGGATAACCCCGCTAGTTCCATGATCATAGTGCCTAAGTCTAATGTAGCAGTTATTAATATAGGGGCAAAAATATTAGGTAAAATCTGCTTAAATATGATTTTTGAAAAACTACTATTTGATAGTACTGCAGCTTGAATATACGGCATATTCTTTATAATAAGTACTTGTCCCCTTGCTAGCCTTGCGTATTTCGGCCAGGAAATAACAGCTAGTGCAATAACTGCATTCATAATACCTCCGCCTAAAACACCTGCTACAGCAATGGCAAATACCAT
>CAZVEI010000300.1:0-2686 GCA_964626295.1 uncultured Alkalibaculum sp. | reverse complement strand
GCAGACTAGGGACTTTAACCCATAAGATTGCGCCCATGCTGGGCGCACCATAAAAAAAGAGCTATCTAAATATTAGATAACTCTTTTGATCCAACTAACTATCGACTAAATTCTTTTTTGCCTCATCTCTTAATTCTTCTATATGAGCAATAATCGCCTTAACTGCCATCTCTTCATCTCTCTCTACTATAGCTTCATATACATCATTATGTCGATCTGCTAGATTGCCCAATGTTTTTGAGGATATATTCGTACTAAGGTGTGTCCATTCTATGATATTACACTGTTTCCACAATTTTAACAACATATCATTACCAGAAGACTCCATAATTTTTTGATGAAAGGCAGCATTCTCTTCAATGAAAGAGTACTTGTCACCTTCCTCTGCTGCTTTTTTCATTTCGTCTATTGTCGTCTTAATTTTAGCTAATTTTTCATCTGTAATAAGCTTAACAGCTTCTCTAACACCAAGAACCTCTAGACTAATACGGACTTCATAGGCATCTACTACTTCTTTAGCCGTGATTTCTCTGACAAATGTACCATAGAAAGGTTTGTTCTCAACTAAGCCAACCATTTCTAATTCTCGAATGGCCTCTCTTACAGGTGATTGAGATACCCCTAGTTCTCTTGCCCACTTCGTCTCAATAATTCTCTCACCAGGTTTTAACACTCTATTTATAATTGCATTTTTCATATATTCGTAGATTTCATCTCGATATAATGTCCGCTCCTTAAGTAAAGGTTTTATTCCCCTCTCTTCCATTACAATCCTCCTGTTTTCTTAATAATTCATTATCATAAGTGAGATAGTAGAAAATAACTATTAATCCTTTCTATACTCTCTATAGTATCGCTGATTTCGTTATATAAATGTATCTGAATATATATTATATCATAATTGGCAATGTAATCTAGTATTTTAAATTTAATCTATAATCGTTAGTATTTAATATATACTTACCAAAAACCTCCTAACGCTAGATTACGTTAAGAGGTTTTTATACTAACTACTATTCTTCTGGCAAACTCCAATTGAAATTATTCAAATAAGGTGCGCTAGCTCTTTTCCTAAAATCTTCAATGTCTTTCTTCGCCCAGTCATAGACACCTTTTCCCGTCTTATACCCTAAATCTCCTGCATCATGACGAGTTCTTATGTAATCTTGTGTCGTTTCTGCATTACATAGTGTTGGAAAAAGGTAATCCTCAATGCTTACAATCATATCTAGCCCTGCGTAATCAAAGTGCTCAAATAAACCAATGGAGGTGTATCTAGGAATAAAACTAGATCTTAAAGTTTTATCTATATCTTCTGGAGAAGCTATTCCTTGCTCTACCATATAAACAGCTTCTCTGTACAATGCATGTTGAAGGCGATTTCCAATAAAACCAGGTGCATCTTTCATCATCACTGCTACTTCCCTACCTACAGATTCTAGGAATTCTACAATTACTTTAATCGTTTCATCGCTGGTATAGGGACTTTTTACTACTTCCACACATGGTACTAAATGAGGTGGATTCCAAGGATGAGCTACTAACAATTTGTCCTTTTGAATCATTCCTTCCGCTAAATCTTCTGATGATAATGCAGAAGTGGTAGAAGCCACAACTTTAAATTGCTTACAATGTTTTTCGATTTCATTGTATACAGCATGTTTTACTTCTTTTTTCTCTATTACACATTCAAATATTACATCAACATTAGATAAGTCGCTATAATCTTCTGTGAAATTCAATAAATTTGCACATGCCTTAATTTGTTTTTCAGTGACTAGCCCTTTTTCTAACAAATCTTTATAATATGTATTATATCTTTCTTTTCCAATATGTGCATCCCTTGCAAGTACTGTAGTCTTATAACCATTACCAGTAAATAGCACTGCTAAACTAATGCCAATCATGCCCTTTCCTATGATTGCTATATGGTTAATATTCTCCAATTTCATACGAATCCCCCTTAATCATTCTACAAATGACCATACATATTTACGATACTATGGTTTGTAATAACAATATATTATATATAATCGATTGTCAAGATTTTCTCATAATTAAAATGAAGTCGACATTTCGTGATGATTTTTAAAAAAATATGCTATTTTCAAAGAAATGATTAATTCTCCTTACTTCGACATCTTACTATTTCACACATTATATTCTATAATGTAAACGCTACACTTTATATTTTACCTGTAGTATAATCTCCTTATGCCATCATAAGTAATACGGAGAACACTTCTTTCTTCATTCTTACATATGAGCAAATACATAAAATAAGAGGTCGTATTATGAACACAGAAACTTTTTTTACAACAAGACGAAATATCGTCTTAATTGCCGTACTCTGCGCTTTCTTTTGGGGTGGCGCGTATCCTTCCATAAAAATGGGATACGAAATCTTTTCCATTTCTCCTAATGATATTCCTACAAAATTAATCTTTGCTGGGTATCGTTTCTCTCTTTCTGGCATTATGGTATTATTGCTCTCTACTATAAAGGAAAAGAAATTAAAACTACCATCTAAAACAGATTTTTCAAAAATCTTGGTTTTAGGTTTTTTCTTGACCACAGTACAATATATTTTCTTTTATATTGGCTTAGGCAATACTACTGGAGTAAATGGGGCCATATTAAATGGAACTACTACGTTCTTTTCTGTTATCATTGCTCACTATATTTT
>CAZVEI010000299.1:1401-2687 GCA_964626295.1 uncultured Alkalibaculum sp. | reverse complement strand
AGTGCTTGCGTTACAGAAGTAACTCAAGGAAAAGCAGATGCCTTTATCTATGATCAATTAACCATTTATCGCAATCAAAAAAACAATCCAGATACAACTAATGCAGTCTATATTCCTTTTCAAGATGTGGAATATTGGGGGATAGGACTGAAAAAAGGTAGCGAACTTTTACCAGCGGTTAACGAGTTTATAGATCAGTTTACTACTGGAGGCGGCTTTGATAAAATCACAG
Source organism: uncultured Alkalibaculum sp. (assembly GCA_964626295.1). Taxonomy (GTDB): domain Bacteria; phylum Bacillota; class Clostridia; order Eubacteriales; family Alkalibacteraceae; genus Alkalibaculum. The sequence continues at coordinate 2,455 of CAZVEI010000299.1, read as the reverse complement.
ATAAATACCTTTCAGAAGAAAAAAAAGCTTTTGATGAATATGGCTTCGAATGGTTTTTTGACGATATAAAGTAGGCGGTGTCACATGAAAATAAAGAACCTATTCATAAAGGAACATGGAGTAAGAGAAACAACTTTTCTTCAACGGATATTAAATGGTTCTCTCGGCATCATAGGTTTTATGTTATTATTCCTAATCTCCTTACGGAGATTAGATTTATCCTTAGATTTTGCAATTTTGTTTCCCTATCGACATCGAATATTTCAAGGACTCCTATATACCATTGGGCTAAGCATCACTAGTTTAATTCTCAGTTTAATATTGGGTTTTTTGGCTGCTATAGGCTCTAAAAGCAGAATATTACTTCTATCCTACTTTTTTAAGGTATATGTACAATTTATTAGAGGGACGCCTTTGATTATGCAGATTTATCTGTTCTTCTACATTATTGGGACAGCTTGGGGCGTAACAAATCGCTTTTGGGCAGGTGCTGTAATTCTATCGATTTTCGAAGGTGCCTACATATCTGAAATTATCAGAGGAGGACTGGAGTCCATTGAAAAAACTCAGCTTGAAGCTGCTGATGCAGTGGGTTTCTCTAAATTACAGACCATAAGATGGGTAGTATTGCCTCAGGTAGTGACTAGGATATTGCCCTCAATGGCCGGTCAATTTGCATCCATTATCAAGGATTCCTCTTTACTTTCTATTATTTCAATCATTGAATTGACCCAGTCTATTCGTGAAATCAGTGCTATGAATTTCGCTCTCTTTGAATCTTATTTATTCCTGGGCATTTTATATCTATCTTTAACCTTGCCACTTTCCGCCTTTACAAGATATCTTGAAAGAAGGTTTAGATATGAAAATTAAATTGAAAAACTTATACAAATCCTACGAATCTGGAAATGACGTCTTAAAAGATATTCAGTATGAGGGTGAAATTACATCTCTAGCAATTATTGGTGCTTCAGGAGGTGGTAAATCTACCTTGCTTAGAATTTTGGGAGGACTTTTATCCCCAACCTCTGGAGAAGTATGGCTGAATAATACT
>CAZVEI010000299.1:0-1391 GCA_964626295.1 uncultured Alkalibaculum sp. | reverse complement strand
GATGCTATAATATAAAACAATATACTTAGGACAAATACTAAGATCGAATATACAAAAAAAGAAATACTTAATCACAGGAGAAAAATAGGGTTTGTATTTCAATCTCATGGATTATTTCATCATTTGACGGGACATCAAAATATTGTAATACCTCTGGTAGAGGTCCACGGGTTTAATGAGGCAGATGCAAAAGATATTGCCGATCAATTGCTAAAGCGTTTTGGCCTTATGACGGATGGCTGTAAATTTCCTCATCAGTTGTCTAGCGGTCAACAACAACGGATTGCAATTGCCAGAGCAGTGGCCTCAAAACCTAAGCTTCTTCTTTTAGACGAACCTACCAGTGCCCTAGACCCAGAACTGACTAATGAAGTCCTCAATATGATTCATGCCCTGTCTGACGAAGGCATGCGAATTATTGTTGTTACCCATGAAATGGGTTTTGCTAAAAATGCCTGCGAAAAAGCTCTCTTTTTTCATGATGGCAGGCTTGTAGAAAGTGGCAACTGTAAGAAAATTTTTGAAATTCCTCAAACACAGGAGCTTAAAACGTTCTTAGATAAAGTCTTAGAATGGAGTATCTAGTCTATTTAACCACCAGTGCTAGGGTCAAGTCTTACAGATCAAAGATTCAATCATATATAAAGATAACTTAAATAATAGCTAAATCCAAAAGTTTTATATAAATAAACTATCCTTACAGCAAAACTGTCTTGCCGTAAGGATAGTTTTTATCTTTATATCCTCACTCGAAGAAATCAGTCAAAAATTTTCTTCTTTATTCAAACCCTCTTAAGTCGCCACTTTTTTTATAAATTCTTCAATGTTTTTCTCTTCCTTTGACGAATCTGCATTAAGTCTTCCCATTCGGTCACAATAGCCTAAAAGAGCTATTTCATTGATATCTACTTCATCCTTCATAGATGAAACATCTGCAAAAGGCAGGTTGTTTAGTACGAAGAGTATGTGCATATGGTAGCGAACTAAAGAGGTTACCTCTTTAATAAAATTCTCATCTTGTTCTGCTTCTAATAGAAATTTTTGAGCTAACTCTGCTCCTACTTTATCATGATCATAAGAGGTGATTTTGCCTTTTCTCTTTCGAGTAGTACTAGGCTTCCCAATATCGTGAAGAAGGGCCGCCCACATAAAAACTCTCGAATTCTTGCTTTTATGTTTTACCTTAGCAGCTCCATCTATTACTAACATGGTGTGATTCCATACACTTCCTTCTGGATGATGTTTAGGTGATTGTTCTGTTTTTATTAAATTATAAAGATAGTCATAAGGATACTGTTTAAAAACCGGCTCATCTTTAATACAATTTAAATAATGTGATGGTCTATCGTCATGGAGCAGATGCTCCTCTATTTCTTCAAAAATTTTCTTCA
>CAZVEI010000298.1:0-2691 GCA_964626295.1 uncultured Alkalibaculum sp. | reverse complement strand
GATGATTCATCCTAATATGGCAACCATGTTATCCTTTATTACTACAGATGTGAACATTGATAAAGGCTTGTTTAGGGATTCCTTAAAAGAAATTACCCAAGACACCTATAATATGATATCCGTTGATGGGGATACAAGTACGAATGATATGGTTATTGCTATGGCTAATGGCATGGCAGAAAATCCTAAGATTAACGAAAAAAATGAAGATTATGAAGTTTTTTATGAGGCTTTCTTGTATGTAAATAAATACTTAGCTCAATCTATTGTCAAAGATGGAGAAGGGGCGAGTAAATTTATTGAAACCACGGTAACTGGAGCAAAGAGCAAAGACGATGCAAAAGCAGTTGTCAAATCTATTTTAACCTCAAACTTAGTCAAGACAGCAATGTTCGGAGAAGATGCCAACTGGGGTCGTGTCATTTGCGCAGCAGGTTATTCTGGGGCAGATTTTGATCCCGATAAATCTACATTATATTTTATGAGTAATGGAGAAAAAACTTTGCTTACAGAAAAGGGCTTGCCTGTAGACTTTGATGAAGATGAAGTCTTTCATATTTTAGAAAACAACGAAATACAAATTCTTCTAGAACTAAACGAAGGAGAATACTCGGCTACAGGTTGGGGCTGTGACTTAAGTTATGAGTACGTCAAAATAAATGGAGAGTATAGATCTTGAATTTAGCTAGTAATTAGAAAGATAAAATAATATACTATAAACACAATAGATTAGGAGTTAAAAATGGATAAATCGATGATGAGAGCGAAAACCTTAGTAGAAGCTCTCCCATATATTCAAAAGTTTAATAATAAGGTCATCGTCATAAAATACGGTGGAAGCGCCATGATTGATGAGGAGCTAAAAATGTCTGTTATTAAGGATATTAGCTTAATGAAATTAGTAGGAATTAAACCTGTGGTCGTTCACGGTGGAGGCAAAAAAATTAGTGAAATGTTAGTCAAAATTGGCAAAGAGCCAAAATTTATTCAAGGCCTTCGAGTTACAGATGATGAGACTATGGAAATTGCTGAAATGGTCCTCTCTGGCAATGTAAATAAAGAGATCGTCCAGTTATTTGAAAAGCAGGGTATAAAGTCAGTAGGTATTAGTGGAAAGGACGGAAGAAGTATTATCGCTAAGAAGAAACTTCTAAACGGTCTAGATATTGGTTGGGTAGGAGAAATCGACACCATTCAAACGGAGTTGATTACAGCATTAATAAAGAATGATTTTATTCCTGTTATAGCCCCTATTGCCTGTGATGAAGACAATAACACTTATAATATTAACGCAGACTACGTTGCTGGAGCCATAGCTGCTAAATTAGGCGCAGAAAAATTGATTTACTTAACAGATGTAGAAGGGGTCCTAAGAGATGTAAAGGACAAGAGTAGCCTTATATCAAAAATTAAAGTCGACGAAATACAAAAGTACAAAGACGATAAAATCATACAAGGTGGAATGATCCCTAAAGTAGAGTGCTGCGCAGAGAGCATCAAAAAAGGAGTGGCTGGAGTACATATTCTAGATGGCCGTGTAGAGCACAGCTTACTTTTAGAGTTGTTTACCAATTCTGGTATTGGGACGATGTTAATGCCATAAAGGTTGGTCGGGAAAACTTTAACTGCATATAAGCGAGTTTGGTTTTCAACTTTCAGCCCCAAAATGTATGAGGTATATATATGTAAACGAAAGGATTGATATAAATGGAAAACAAGACCATTGCTAAAGGTAACGAATATATTATGAGCTCTTATGCTCGCTTTCCGCTAGTGTTGGAAAAAGGCGAAGGAGTTTATTTGTACGATGATCAAGGAAAGAAGTACTTAGATTTTGTGGCTGGTATAGCTGTAAATTGTTTGGGATATGCTTACCCTCCCTTTGTAAAGGCTATAACAGAACAACTTCAAAAAATGAATCATGTTTCTAATCTATATTGGACAAAGCCACAAGTTGAAGCAGCTGAAATGCTGGTGAAATACTCTGGACTAGACCAAGTGTTTTTCTGTAACAGTGGGGCAGAAGCAGTAGAATCCGCACTGAAATTAAGTCGAATTTACAGCGAGAAAAATAAAGGAGTAGACTGTTATGAAATCATCGGTATGAAAAAATCTTTTCATGGCAGAACTATGGGGGCTCTTTCCCTAACAGGTCAAGAAAAATACCATGCAAACTTAGCTCCTCTTTTGCCAAGTGTAAAGAGAGTAGAATTTAATAATCTTGAAGATTTAAAATCTCAAATCTCAGAAAAAACTTCCGCTATTATCTTAGAACCTATTCAAGGAGAAGGTGGAATTCATCCAGTAGATCTTAACTACTTAAAGAAAGTAAGAGAAATCTGTAATGAGAAAGATATTGTCTTGATATTTGATGAAGTGCAAACTGGAATTGGCCGTACAGGCAGCTTATTTGCTTATCAAGAACTAGGTGTAGAACCAGATATTGTCACTTTTGCAAAAGGCTTAGGAAATGGAATTCCTATAGGCGGTATCATTGCCAAAAAGAAATTTGCTAAGGAATTTACACCAGGTACTCATGCATCAACTTTTGGTGGAAATTCTATCGCTACTACAGCTGCAAAAGTAGTCTTAACAGAGATTATGAAAAATGGACTATTAGAAAGCGTTAAGGAAAAAGGTAAGCATTTAAAAAAATGCTTAGAAGATGATAAATGTTATAGCGATGTATTT
>CAZVEI010000297.1:0-2694 GCA_964626295.1 uncultured Alkalibaculum sp. | reverse complement strand
TCTCATAACCTTTTCCATATCGATCCAAGGAGCAAAAACTCTCTCACAATACACATCTTCCTGCTCGTTTAATAGATGATATAAAATTTTCATGCCCAAATGGCTCATTCCTACTTCATATAAATCTGGAAAGGCAAAGGCAAATCGGATGGTATCTGCAGTAACTTCCTTTTCCACTACATTTAACTCATTGCCAATATATCGCCCAGGACTTTCCACTAATGGCAACAAATCATCTAATTTATCTAAAAAATCCTTCTTCATTTATTTCTCCTTATCATTAGCTTGTTTTTCTAAAGTTTAATTATATAATATTATATCTTAAAGTCAAGAAAAGCGCCTTCGGCGCTTTAGTTCTAAGTTGTATGTTCTATGTAAATGCAGGGGGTCAGGCTTTAGGGTTTAAGATCCTTCGCCACGTTCAGGATGACCTAAGCAGCTAACTAGGGTTATTACTTCGCCTGAAGGCAAGTATTATTTTTTCCATCCAACCGACCAACCGTCCAACGAACCAATCATATGAATACGAGTTCCGCTTTCCGCATTCAGCTTTCCACTAATTGAGTAAATCTCCAACAATACTATCGTACCCATACCGTATAATCCCCCCAATAACATCTTCTTCTGTAATGGTCCCTAAGTATTTGCTTCCATCTAGAATATCGATAAAATAGTAGCGGTTCCCGTTGAAATTACTTATTAGCTTTTTTAAACTGGAGTTGACATTTGTGCATATTCTTTCGCTTTTTAGGATTTGATTTTTTTTATGAGCTCTTTTTCTCTTGGTTATTTCCCATTCTATTGCCCGTACTAGAATGTTCTTCCTCTCCTTTGCGCTTTCAACGAAAAGAAAAACACCTACAATGCCATAGCTGATATTGTAAATGCCATATGTTAAGGAATAGATTGTAATTCCTAACAAAAATATGGCAAATAGTTGAGTTATAATAAGCATAATCTTTGTAGCTTTTATATTGCCAAGTACCTTAGAAAGAAGTATACGAAAAATTACGCTTCCATCTAAGGGATGAAAGGGAAGAATATTAAGAAACCCTATGCATAAATTTGCAAATAGGATTTCATTATATAAGGAGAAGTAATATATTCTATAGGTTTTTAATGTATATAATATTACAGATAAAAGAATATTCGTGAGTGGACCACCTAAGTAAATAAAAAACTTTTGATGGTCTTCTAAATAGCGATCATCCATCTTCATCTTGCATCCAAAAGGCATAAGTTCTAGGTATTCAATAGGGACATCGTAGTACTTTGCCACCAAGTAATGGGCCAAATCATGAATACATACGGCCATAAAGAAAAGGGATAAATCTTCTAAGCCACTAAAAAAACCTGCAAAAGCCAAGACAGGTAAGAGTAAGGCGCTTACTTTTAACTTCATAGAAACCTCTTTACTGTTCTTCCCCTGTACTAAAGAGCGTATTAGGATCTATAGCAGTATTATCCTTCCAAACTTCAAAAAACAGGAGTTTTGAAATTTCTTCATTGGCCTCAATCCTTCCTAATTCCTCTCCTCTTGTAATAGACTGGCCTTCCTTGACGCTTACATTTTCTATACCATCATAGACGCTCTTGTATTGATTTTGATGTTGTACGACGATCCTTTTACCTTGATATGTACTATCCATAATGTTTAAAACGGTACCATCCATAGAAGCTAAGATTGCCTGAGTCTCAAAGATGGAATACTCAACACCTCTAGGTTCAATTCTAGTATTAAAAACTGGATGGGTTTTCTCTTCAAAGGCACTAGTCAAATGGCCATCTACAGGTTCTAAGAAAGGCTCGTCAAAGCTACTATTAAATACAGTAACTTCTTCTCCACCTATAAGACCAGAAACCTTTTCCTCAAATACGGCAACCATATCTCCCTTTAAAAGTTCGTTCCATTGTACTTGATAAGAAATGGCCTTTCCAATTTCCTGGGTAAGCCCCTCTGAAAAGGAATCCTTAAGATTACTTAAAAAGAATACTCCTACTAAAAGAACTACGCAAATAGCTGCCTTTATAAAAAACTTACTAGAGCCCGTCTCCTCATCATGCTGATCATGTCTATAGTAATGATAATCATATCTACCACTATTACTCCTAGGTCTTGCTTCTAACTTTATCCGTTGATTGTTCGATTTTCGATTGTTCATAAAATCAATTCTCCCCCTATTATACTTTATACAAATATATTCCTAGGGGAGGGAATTATGCACAAAAAGTGCCAAATATGCGACTTACGTCCCAGTGAACGATGAACATGGAACAATGAACAATGAACAATTTAAAAGAGCGACAAAAGTCGCATATTTGTACTGTTCAATGTTCAATTAATGTAAATCTTTATAGTATATAGTGTGTACTTTCCTAGCTGGTCTGGCAAGATCCTTCGGCTAAAGCCTCAGGATGACACAAATAGCAGCTGTGTTGAACGGTCACTACAAGTGACCAAATTTCAGCTGTCAGCATTCAGCTTTTAAGGTTTTCCCGTCCAACCGTCCAACGAACCAACCCTCCAACCATTATAAGTTTTTCCACTTTCTAACTACAAGAGTTCCGCTTTCCGCATTCAGCTAATTCTATTCTTCTAAGAAAAGCAGACCAAAATCAGTCTGCTTTTCTACGTAAAATCTATATACCTTCTCCTAACATAAACATTCAAGACGATTCCTATTATAAACATAT
>CAZVEI010000296.1:0-2699 GCA_964626295.1 uncultured Alkalibaculum sp. | reverse complement strand
AAGACGATTGTTGATTGCTGGCCGCTGATAGCTGATTCTAGAGCAATACCCTAGACTAATGGCTGGCTGCTGAGAGCTAAAGCACAGTAGGAGCTCTTTTTACGTAAAACGTAAAAATTAGAACATAGAACTTACAATCTAGTGTTTAAACGGTGGGCATTGCGCCAATCCAAAAATCCTTCTCCTAATCCTCTAAGAAGTAGTTCACCACTGCCAATATTTGTTGCCAAAGGTATTTCATATACATCACTTAGTCGAATTAATGCACTTACATCTGGTTCGTGGGGTTGTGCAGTTAAAGGATCCCTTAAAAAAATGATCATATCTATTTTGTCTTCAGATACTAAAGCACCTATTTGTTGGTCTCCACCAAGTGGCCCAGATTTAAAACGGATGACTTCTAAGCCTGTTTCCTCCATTATTTTCTTTCCAGTTGTTCCTGTTGCGTATAAAGTGTGATTTTTTAAAATACTTCTGTAAGCAAGTGTCAGTTTAATTATGTCATCTTTTTTCTTATCATGTGCAATTAATGCAATATTCAATCAGATCACTCCGTTTCTTTGCTGTTAAGAATATAATATCATTTATTTTTCCCATGGTACATAAGAACTTTCTTGTAATGGTTTTCTTTTATAAAATAGAATTCGATAAATTAATAATCCTCTGTAAGAACGTATAATTATCATATTTTAAAAATATAGTAAATAAAGTTTTAAAAGACCGAATCATCTATATAATATGCAAAATTGGGTAAAATACTATTGTAATTCTAATTTTGTAACTGAAAGGAGATCCGTACCATGAAGATTGGAAGATTAATACTTCAAATTATCGTATCTGCTATTGCCATAGCTATTGCAGCTTTTTTCACTCCAGGATTGTCTATTCAAGGTGGAATATGGACATTAATCATAGCAGCAATAGTTATTGGTGTACTAGATTGGCTTATTTCTAGATTTACGTCTATCAGTGCATCTCCATTTGGAAGAGGATTTGTAGGATTTATTGTTGCTGCAATTGTATTATATGTAACTGGATTGATTGTAGATGGATTTAATGTATCGTTTATAGGTGCCATCGTAGGTGCATTAGTACTAGGAGTCGTAGATGCAATAATACCTGGAGATCAAGTATTAGATAATAAATAAAATATGCGTGATAAACTAAAAAACATCAAGCAAGGAAGTTTGTCTTTGTTTGGTGTTTTTTTGTTTAGCAGAAAGAGGAAAATCAAATCCGCTTTCCGCTTTTAGTATTCTACTTTATAATTAGGTAGGGAACAAATTATGGGAATTGTCGTCTAATAGATGAGGGATGAGGAGTGAGAGATATGGATGTTTTGGAACAAGAGTTGATTGATAAGTCTAAAAGAGGGGACTTACTTGCATTTGAAATATTGATTAATAAGTACTCAAAACAAGTTTTTAATATACTTCTACGCATTTTAGGCAATCGCCAGGATGCAGAAGATGTGTCTCAAGAGGTTTTTGTCAAGGTGTACAGAAAATTACATACTTATAAGGGCAATAGTCTGTTTTATACTTGGCTTTATCGAGTTACAATAAATGCAGGTAAAGACCATTTAAAGAAAAAACGATGGGAATATCCTTTAGACACTCTTGGCGAAAATCGATTTTCATTTCCTCAAAGCCATAGTTCAAATCCGGAAGCATCTTTGATTCACAAAGAGAAAAATGAACTTGTTTTAAGAGCGTTAATGGAACTAAACCCACAACAACGAGAAATTATAGTTCTTAGAAATATTCAAGGTTTTTCTTATGAAGAAATTAGTAAGATTTTAAAAATCTCTATAGGCACAGTCAAATCTCGTATTAGCCGAACGAGAAATATTCTTAAAGAAAAACTACTAAACGAGCCTTATGGCTTGGGGAAGGATGAGTAAGATGAATTGCAAAGAATTTAATGAAAGACTAGACAATTATATAGATGAAACCCTTTCTTTAGAAGAAAAAGCAGATTTTGAAAGACATTTAAAGAGTTGTAAAAGATGTCAAGTAGACTATAGAAATATAAAGGACATGGTGGATATTTTAAATTCAATAGAGCCAGAAAAATTATCTGAAGATTTTTCTAAAAAGGTTATAAAGCAAATACAAACTAGAAAGAAGGAGAATAAAATGAAGCGAGTTTTACCCTATGTAGCTGTTTTTATTATAGGAATATTTGTTACGAGTTTACTGTATAAGTTTCCCCTTAGTAGTTTTGATATGTCTTCAAACACATTCTTATTTGGAGAAGCTGCTATGGATTCAGGCGCCGCACAGAATTCTGTGGCCCCTCAAAGTGGTATCGCAAATTTTGAAAAAAGCCAGTCGGCAATGGATGAGAAGGTAAAAGAATCTAGTGAGAAATCACCTACAGTAGTCAAAGATGAAGTTTTTGATAGGGACAAAATTCTTTACCAAGCAACCCTTAATTTAGACGTTGAGGATGACAATAAAACGATGGAAGAGATCACGAATTATGTAAAGGCAAAGGATGGTTTTATTGAAAATTTCTATAGGTACAATGATGATAGTAGCCAGTCTGAACTCTATATGAGTCGTTCTTATGTGACTATCCGCATTCCAGCAGAAAAATTTAATGAAGTAATCGATAAATTAAAAGAATTTGGAGAGGAAACCAGTACGGACATCAGCAGCACAAATGTATCTACAGAGTATAGGGATATTAAAAGT
>CAZVEI010000295.1:2107-2706 GCA_964626295.1 uncultured Alkalibaculum sp. | reverse complement strand
TTAATATAATATATCACCTACTTCACTTTGAAGTTCCAATGAACAAAAGACACAAATGTTTTCTGTGCAGTATGTTACTTATTGCTAGTATAACAACTATATATCCTTTTGATCGATGGATTACTGTGGCAAATTTTTTGCATATTTGGATGGGACGCGCTCTAGTTCTCGTCAATTTTATTACAATACTTAGAGCGTATTTAATTAGAAAGACAAACTTAATTATGCTCATCGGTGGATTTAGCTTTACGTTTAGTTATATCTTTGAATTATTACACAATCAAGGGTTCATGCCAGTAGGCATAGTAAATGTATGGATTAGCACATCTCAACACGGCCATTTATTCATGGTACTTTGTGCATTTATTGTAGCTCAGAAATTTGCTCAGAAGTTTGATGATGCAGACCGCTTTAAAGATGAATTGGAATTTATAAATCAAAATTTAGAAAAAATTGTAGAAGATAAGACTAGTGAATTAAAACAGTCTTATGAAGAAAATATGAAGATTGAAAAGGATAAGCGAAATTTTGTTCTAAATATATCACATGACCTTCGAAGCCCTCTTTTTATTGTACAAGGTTATATTGACGCTATTGTA
>CAZVEI010000295.1:0-2097 GCA_964626295.1 uncultured Alkalibaculum sp. | reverse complement strand
AGAAAAAGAAGATGTAGACCGCTACTTAAAAAGAGTACAGGATAAAACTCAGTATTTAAATAGATTAATAGGAGACTTATTTTTAATCTCAAGACTAGAAACAAATGAAATCGTATTTAAATTTGAGGAACTAAATCTTATTCAGCTAATAAAGCAAGTTGTCATTGATATGAATTTTGAAGCAAAGAAAAAAGATATTCAATTGGTAATGTCTCTAGAGTTAGATGAATTTATTATTGAGGGGGACCGAAATAGGCTACAACAAGTCATACAAAATGTAGTAAGTAATAGTATAAAATATACACCAAGCAATGGTAAAGTGCAGGTTTTAATTTGTGAATACAGTGAAAAGCATATTGTTTTTGAAGTCAGAGACAATGGAATAGGTATTAAAGAAGAAGAACTGCCTACTGTTTTTGACAGGTACTATAAATCTAAGAAAAATGAATACAGCCAAAATTCTACAGGTCTTGGTTTGTTCATTGCTAAAGAGATTGTAGGAAAGCATGAGGGCAGCATATGGATTAGATCGGTGGTAGATGAGGGGACAAGTGTATTTGTTCAATTGCCGGTAATACAATAAGGTGGTTAGGTGGTCAGCAAAACCGTACTCGCCTAGAGGCGAGATGAAGAAAGGGAGAACTGGTTCTCCCACAGTACAGCCACCGTTGGTGGCCTAAAAGATTTTATTTAGAACTTGATTTTATGAAAAGATAATTTCTATTTATTCTTTACAAAATATTATAAAAAACTCTTATATGATTCAATAGTGTTTAAAATCTTGTTTATTAGGAAAGATTTTACATAGAACTTACAACAGAACTTAGAACTACTGCGCCTTAGGCGCAGTATCAATAGATTGGAGACTGAAATGAAGGAAAGAATCCTTAAACTTTTAAAAGAAAACAAAACAGAATACATATCAGGAGAATATCTGAGCACTGTATTTGGCGTATCTAGGTCAGCTGTATGGAAAGTAATTAAACAACTTCAAGAAGAAGGCTATATCATTCAATCAAAAACAAAGTTAGGATATAAACTAGTAGAGTGCCCAGATTATTTATACTATTACGAAATACAAGATGGACTAAGGTCAAAGAGAATTGGGAAAAAGATTCATTACTTTGAGGAAATTGATTCTACAAATGATTACGGCAAAATATTAGCACAAAAATCCTTCGAAGATGGAGATGTAATTATTGCTGAAAGCCAGAGCAAGGGGAGAGGAAGGTTTTCAAGAGAGTGGGTTTCCCCTATGAAAAAAGGAGCTTATTTATCTATTTTATTAAAACCTCAAATATCCTTTGAAAAAATAACCCGTCTTACCATCATTACTGCTCTTACAGTATGTTCTGCCCTAGAAGAATGTATTCCAAATAAGGTAGAGATAAAATGGCCTAATGATATACTAATAAACGAAAAAAAGGTTTGTGGAATCTTGACGGAAATCAGTGGAGAAGTAGATAAGATCAGCTATGTCATAGTTGGGATTGGCATTAATATTAATTTAGACTTAGAGGATTTTCATGAATCTCTGGCAGGAAAAGCGAGCTCCTTAAAAATTGAAAGTGGCAAAACACAAAATCGAAAGCAAATCGTGCAAAAGATATTAAATACTTTTGATGAGTATTACGAAGATTTTGTAAATGATAAAAATTATGATAAAGTAATAAATGAATACCGCAAGAAATCTTATTTGATAGGAAAAAAGGTTCAGGTTAAAATATATAATAATAACTCTATTAATGCAAAGGTATTAGATATTGAAAAGGATGGAGCTTTAAAAGTAGAACTAGAAAACGGAGAAATTCGAAACCTTTTATCTGGAGAAGTAACTTTATCTTCGGATTTTTAGCTAGATTTAACTGTTTCTAAGGTGAAAGCTCATTAATTTGAGCTTTCAAGGAAGCAAAAGAGGAAATCAGAATAAAATGAAAAAGGTTAAAAAAGAGTGAAATAAAATTTAAAAAAGATATTGACTTTATTTTTATCCTAAGTTATACTAATACATGTCCTCAAAAACGACGGATGAGACAAGAATATGGTCGCATAGCTCAGCTGGGAGAGCACCTGCCTTACAAGCAGGGGGTCATAGGT
>CAZVEI010000294.1:0-2710 GCA_964626295.1 uncultured Alkalibaculum sp. | reverse complement strand
TTTTTAAAGTACTTTATAAAATAAGCGCTCATAGCAATACACAAGGCAAAGGGAATGAAATAAAAACGGTTAAATAATAAGACGATTATTGTAGAGAAAATAAGGCCAAAGACCCTTTCCTTCCTCCCCATTCGTTCCATAAACCCTTTTCCTAAGCTATTACCTTTTCTTGCAGACTCACTAAAAGACGCTGAGAAAAGGGCTCCTGTTCTTCCAACAATAGGCGCCATGATAATAGCGTATCCAACTACAAATTGATAGGAAATAAAATAGCCTAAGACTAAAAGTAAAAGTCCAATAGCCCCAAATGCACCTACCCGGCTGTCTTTCATTATTTCTAAAATTTCTTCTCTACCCCGATTACTCAGCACTCCATCTAATGTATCCATAAATCCATCAATGTGAAGTCCTCCAGTAAGCCATATGTACAAAAAAACCAGCAGAAAGGCGCTAATTTGCCCTTCTACGTCTTTTAATATATACCATAAAGCGTACAGAGCAAGGCCTACTACCAGACCTACTACTGGTAAGAATTTCATAGAGGAATAAAAATCGTCTTCACTCACTTCTGATTTAATTTGTATCGGTAGCCTAGTATAAAAACTTAAGGCTATAAAAAATTTTCTCACAAGACCATCACCTTATTTAATCTTCATCTGTATTCCGCTGACAACAAAGTACACGTCCTCTGCTCTAGATGCTATATACTGATTGATTCTTCCAACAATATCTCTATAATAGCTGCCCATTTTGTAAGCAGGCACTAAACCCATGCCTAATTCATTAGTTACAATAATCATGTCTTTTTCATCGGATAAATCTACAAGTTTCTTTACTTCTGCTAGGATTTCTTTTTCTAATACATCTACTTGATCTACCTCACATGTATCAAAATCCAAACCAGAATAAAACATGAGATTGTTAATCATAACTGTAACACAATCTACCAACAATAAATCTGCTTCTTGATAATCTTGTAACTGGGTAACCTCATCAAAATCGCGATATTTTTCAATAGTAGCCCATTCCTTCGGTCTTTGGGCTCTGTGTTTTCTTATTCGATTCTTCATACCATCATCAAAAGGTATGGAAGTTGCAACATAGGCAATTTTCTTATTGCTCTCTTTAGCAATTTTCTCTGCATAAGTGCTCTTACCACTACGAGCACCTCCAGTAATAAATGTAAGACGTACCATATATGTGCTCCTTTCTCAAATATGCGACTTACGTCGCAATAAATAGTGAACAATGAATAATGAACAATTTAAAAGAGCAACAGGAGTCGCATATTTGTACTGTTCAATGTTCAATTTTCATTAAAGTTTTTCCTATCTAACCTTTTCCTTTTTCTCCAACATTACAATATATTATGTTCAAAATTTCAGTTTTCCGCTAACTCAAGTCTTTGTAATCATTAGTAATGTAAGTCTTTACTCAAAACTCATTCATCATTTCCACAACTTTGTCGATATTTAAATGTTCTCTTATAATCTTTCCTAATTCTACGTATTGGCTTTCTTTGAATTCCTCAAAAGACATTACTTCATCCTTTGTCTCCATGCCCTTTTTCCTTCGGATATTGTCTAAGATAAATTTTCTAAATGCATCGTTGTCAAAAATACCGTGTAAGTAAGTACCTAGTACATTTTCTTCTTCGTTAATGGCTCCATCCATGTGTCCTTCCTGTAGTTGTACAAAATCTTGGTAGCTTTCCTTAAATGTTGTTACGCCCATGTGTATTTCATAGCCTTTTACATCTGCTTTTAGTTTTTCTCCCATAAAGGAGATATCAACTTTTCCCTCTACTTGCACTGTTCTCTTTTCATTAGAAATAGCCGTACTGGTATTTAATAAGCCAAGGCCATTTGTCTTTAAGACTGAAGATTCGTTGTTGCCTTCATCTATAATTTCGCTTCCTAGAATTTGATAGCCTCCGCATATGCCAATAATCGGTTTATTGCTTCTATGATGCTCTAGGATCTTTTTTGTCATTCCTGAGTTGTTTAAATAAACCATGTCTTCAATGGTATTCTTGCTGCCTGGTATAATTAGTAAATCAATATTCTCAAAATCATATACGGATTTTAGATACTTAACTTCTACATCTTCGTCCATTTCAAAAGGCGTAAAATCTGTAAAGTTCGAAATATGTGGTAATCCAACAATACCTACTACGATATCTTTCTTTGCCTGATATGAGAATCTAAGAGAAACACTATCTTCATCGTCAATATGTAAGTTAAAATAAGGAATAACGCCAAGACAGGGAATGTTTATTTTATCCTCTAACATCTTGATTCCAGGTTCAAGAAGTTTTACATTGCCTCTAAATTTATTAATGACAAAGCCTTTTATTCTCGCTCTCTCTTCTTCTTCTAATAACATATAGGTACCATATATAGAGGCAAAAACTCCGCCCCGATCAATATCTCCTATGACAATCACAGGGGAATCTACCATTTCTGCTATTCCCATATTGACTAAGTCGTTTTCTCGCAAATTGATTTCAGCTGTACTTCCTGCCCCTTCAATTACGATGACCTCGTATTCTTCTGCTAGTTTGTCATAAGCTTCTTTAATAACGCCCTTAAGCTTAGGTTTGTTCTTATGGTAATCTGATGCCGTCATATTTTGGTATACTTCTCCCATGACGATTACTTGAGACCCTACATCTGACGATGGTTTTAAAAGAATAGGGTTCATCTCTACT
>CAZVEI010000293.1:0-2720 GCA_964626295.1 uncultured Alkalibaculum sp. | reverse complement strand
GTTATTACGACAGCTTTATTATTTGATATAAATATAGAGGAGTCTGTAAAGGCTTTGACGCATATAGAACCGATACAAAACAGGCTAGAGCTTAGAAAATACGAGGATACAAGCTTTATTTTTGATATGGCAAAAGACAGCCGTTCTATTAAGATGCTCTTTGAAACTTTTCAGTATATCTATTATGAGAGCTTGCATATTGTCATTTCTATCGAAAACCTTGAGGATCTTCTGGGTGGAGCCTTAGAAGAGTTCCTGGAGGATTTTTCATATATTCGGGGTTCTACTATTCATGCTATAGGGAAACGAAAAAGAATCTTAGATAATAAGAAAAAAAATATTTTAGTTGAAGCACTTATAAGTAATCATATTGTTTTTCGTTACTACAGTGATGTAAAGAAGTTTCTCAGTAAAAATGCTATCCAAAGCGGCAAAGACTCATTGCTCGTCTGTATTGGTTTTCATCACAGATTGTTCTAAATTGAAAGACAGGTGAATATAATATTTCATGATAACTTTTTGTTTATACTAGAAAGGAGAAAAAAACCATGTCAGACAACTTAATAGAAAGCAACAAGGTCGTACTGATCGGCATGATAGTCAGTGACTTTGAATATAGCCATACCGTATTCGGAGAAGATTTTTATAGTGTGAAAATTGAAGTCCCTAGATTAAGTGAGAATGTAGACCAATTGCCTGTAATCGTGTCAGAGCGGCTTTTAACAGATCAAAACTTTACACAGGGAGACAAGGTAAGTATTAAAGGACAATTACGGTCTTATAATAAAAAGATAGAAGATAAGAGCAAGCTTATCTTAAATATTTTTGCTAAAGACATTGACCCCCATGACGAGAATAGTGAGGAGAAAAGCAATCCGAATTACATTTATTTAGACGGTTATATTTGTAAACCTACAGTGTATAGGGAGACTCCTTTTGGCAGGGAGATTTGCGATATCCTCCTAGCTGTAAACAGAATGTACAACAAATCCGACTACATACCCTGTATTACATGGGGAAGAAATGCAAGATATGCAAAAAATATAGGAGTAGGCAATCATTTGAAAGTTTGGGGAAGGATCCAAAGCAGAAAATATGAAAAGAAGTTCCCAGATGGTCAAGTCATTGAAAGGATAGCTTACGAGGTATCAATCTCAAAATTAGCTAAAGAAGATGAAGAGGGGGAGAGAGATTACTTAGGCACTGGAGAAGAATAGTTTTCAAACCTAAAAATCTGCTTATAAGCTAATTTTTAAAGCCCCAATAGAATAATAATGGGGATGAGATCCACTGCGTAGTATAGAAATTGTCAAATATTAATATACCCCAGGTAAAAGGTACCTGGGGTATTCATATAGATGATTTTTCTTTTATTACTTAGCTTCTTATAAATTAAACTCTTCAGCTATTACTTTAATTGCTGTCTGTTGGTTTTGGGGGTTAATAACGTATGAGATTTTAATTTCTGACGTAGTTACCATATCAACTTCGATATTTTCTTTGGCAAGTAGGGCAAAGATCTGTGCAGCTACACCAGCTTGACTTCTCATGCCAATGCCTACTACAGATAATTTTGTAATATCTTCTTTTAGATTTATTCTAATTTCAGGATATTTTGATTCAAAATAAGATAAAACACCCATTGCTTCTTTTAACTCCGTTTTAGGTACTGTAAAGGAAACGCTAACAGAGTTATCCTTAGGAGACGTTTGACTGATCATATCAATATTAACATCTTTTTTAGCGAGGCGATTAAAAATATCTGAAATTACTTGAATGCTATATGGAACATAATCTAAAGTTATTATTGCATCGTTATTATCTATTGCCATGCCTGTAATAGCAGGACTTTCCATCATCTGGGTAACCTCCTTTATTATGGTACCTGGTTTATCTTCTATGCTAGAAGCTACATAAATTGGAATATCGTACTTTTGGCCAAGCTCGATAGCTCTTCCATGCATTACGCCAGAACCCAAACTAGCCATTTCTAACATTTCTTCGTAACTAATGCTGTCAAGCTTTTTTGCTTTTGAATAAAGCCTTGGATCTGTAGAATAGATGCCATCAACATCTGTGTAAATTTCACAAGGGCATTGGAGTTTGCTAGCAATAGCTACTGCAGATGTGTCTGAACCACCTCGTCCAAGTGTGGTAATGTCTCTATGTTCATTGACGCCTTGAAAACCAGCTACTATAATGACCTTATTTTCTTTTAAATGACGACGTAAAATGGTATCGTCAATATCGCTGATTTTAGATTTCATGTGACTGCCCACGGTCTTAATATTTACCTGAGGACCCGTTAGGGATATAGCCTCACATCCCAATGCATTTAATGTCATGGATAATAAAGAGATGGATACTTGTTCTCCAGTAGAAATGAGCATATCTACCTCCCTTTTAGGTGGATTTTGAGATATTTTATATGCCATATCAAGTAATTTATCTGTATTTTTACCCATGGCAGATACGACCACAATAACGTGATAGCCTTCACTTTTTTTCTTTATAATGCGGTTGGCCACATTTTGGATTCGTTCAATAGAACCAACAGATGTTCCACCGTATTTTTGAACTACTATTTTCATAAGAATTCTCCCTCTTAATTCTAATACAATTAATTTAGACTACCCTCGCAAATCTTCTAATAATTCTGTCTTTAATTTCGTATTGTCATCTTTTTTCACTCCTTAGTTGACAATCCCTCCTGCTTTATT
>CAZVEI010000292.1:2432-2779 GCA_964626295.1 uncultured Alkalibaculum sp. | reverse complement strand
TATTTTTCTACCGGTAACTATAATAAATCCTAAAGTTGCTAGACCACTAGCAAAGATTGTAGTTGAAACGTGAAAACCTGTAATGAGTGCAACTAAGACCGTAGCTGGAAACATAACAACAATTTGTTGAATTGCAAATAAAATAAGTTCTAAAAAAGGTGGTCTCTCGTCAGGCAAATAACCTCATACTGTGTTTTGATCTTCCATAATTCTCCTCCTTGAATTGGTAGGTATAATGGGATAAAGAAATAAGTTGTTTTATTGCGGCGTATTCAAAGTTTAGCTCATTATGCCCCTGGGAATTGGCTAAAGCCAATTCCCAGGTCGCGGACGTCGCCAAATGAAAG
>CAZVEI010000292.1:0-2422 GCA_964626295.1 uncultured Alkalibaculum sp. | reverse complement strand
TAGGTATAATGGGATAAAGAAATAAGTTATTTTATTGCGGCGTTAGCTCATTAGTCCCTGGGAATTGGCTAAAGCCAATTCCCAGGTCGCGGACGTCGCCAAATGAAAGCAAGCTTTCATTTACGGATTCAGATAACTTCTCAGTCAAATTGGCAAGCCATTTGACTGTTACGTCATCTGAATCCTGCGAAAGCACAACTTTCGCTTGGCTCCTATAATCGCGCAAAAAAAACTTGCTGCAGCGCCGCAGCAAGATTAAAATTCGTGTTTTAAGCATAGTCATAGCATGATATGCTAGAAATATTAATCTTACTGGTATCCCTGTACCTGTTTAAAGATTTCTTTTTCACCATTATCACACACGAAGCTACTTTTGTAAATAGATTTTTTTAAAAATTAAATCGACTTTTGTCGAAAAAACACCTGAGACGCTTTAGTTCTAAGTAAAAACCTTTTTGTCAACTATTGTTTATACCTTATTCTTCAAAATCTATTTCTGGCTCGTAGGGGTCTTCTTCGTAATCAAACTCTGGCTTTTTTAATGTTGACTTATTTGTAAAGTCTTTATATTTGCTCTTGTTGCTTACAATTTCTTCTAGGCGATCGTAATCATCTTCTTCGTAATCAAATTCGGTTCGAAAAAAGTTTTTCAATCTATATCACCTCCTGTTAAAACCTTTTAGTCGCTAGTCCTTGATCTCTAGCATTCGAGTCATTAACAATAGTCAAACTGTAGTTGAACTATTGTTAAACCATAGTTAAACAGTCATTAGAACACTCCTCGCCTTTAGGTGAGTTTTTTCAGCATTCCGCTATTTACTATACTTTACACTTAAAAGCTTTTTTGTGCAAATATTTATTATTTGATTTTACAACATCCAGTATGTTCTATTGTTTGTTTAATTTCATCTTCTCCTATTGGATCATTATAGCCAACTTCTATTGAACCACGTCCTAGATCAACATTGACCATTTGGACTCCATCTAATTTGTCTAATGCATTTTTTATTTGTGTCTTCCCTGTATTATTTTGTAATCCTGTTACATTATAATGTGCTCTATTCATTAAAATTCATCCTCCTTACATTTTTTGAACATTAATTGCAGCTGGGCCTTTGTCGTCTTCTCTTATATCAAAAGTTAGTTCTTCCCCTTCATGTATGTCTTTATCATGAGTTTTTTCTTTCACTTGAGAATGATGTAAAAAAACATCTTTTCCATCATTAGTAGAAATAAACCCATAGCCTCTATCATTATCAAACCACTTAACTGTTCCTGTAAAATTAGCCATAAAAATGCTCCTTTCATTTTTTATAATGAGTATATTATTCCTATTAGAGGCTTGTTTTATGCCCTCTTTTAACAATAGTCGAACGATGGTTCAGTAGTAGTCCAATAATTGTTAAACACTTGTAAAGACAAATCTCTCTTTAAGGCGAGATTTCAGCTTTTGTTTTTCTCCCATCCTACCGTCCACCCCTTTACTTTTTATAAAAACAAAAAAGACAAAGAAAATAAAGATATTTCCTTTGTCTCTCTTACTAAAGTAGTAACTACAACAGCAATTACTGCATATTTTGGTTTTCTTTTTCTTCGTAAGCTTTAACCATTCTCTTAACCATTTCTCCACCAACAGATCCAGCTTCTTTAGAAGTTAGGTCTCCATTGTAACCTTGTTTTAAATTTATTGATAAGTCTCTTGCACACTCTTGTTTAAATTGCTCTAATCCTGCTTTTTGTTTTCTTCTACTCATTTTTTATTGCCTCCTTTTTATGTTATAGTCATAGTATGTTTCGTAAACAATAAAATAATCAGGTAATTTTTAACATCAATTATAATTTGATTTGTTTTTTTAGTATTGAATGAATATAAAAAATAAATCAATCTATTCAAATTACTTGTAATAAGAGGTGTATTCATTTGATAAAAGATAAAACAATACCTTTGGGAAAAAAGAAGATAAAAAATAATATTAAACTTTTTAAATGCCCCATTTGTGAAAGTAGTATGGAAATCGTAGAATATAAAAATTTAAGATGTAAAAAAAATCATTGCTTTGACTTATCAAAAAATGGCTACATTAATTTTCTTCTTCACAATACGAAGACAGAGTACAATCGTTCTATGTTAGAATCTCGTAATATTATATGTAAAAGTGGATTTTTTTTACCTTTGATTGAAAAAATCAGTGACATCATCACTCTACAACAAATTGAAAACTCAAAACAGATCAATATTCTAGATGTAGGTTGTGGGGAAGGGTCCCATCTTTCTCAAGTTATGAAAAAAATCTCTAAGAGTGATATCTCCTATGAAGGCATTGGCATCGACATTTCTAAAGATGGGATACATATTGCCTCTAGAGAATACAAAGAGTGCATTTGGTGTGTAGGTGATTTGACAAAAAACCCCTTTAGAGAT
>CAZVEI010000291.1:2489-2785 GCA_964626295.1 uncultured Alkalibaculum sp. | reverse complement strand
TCTTTTGCCAAATCATATACTCTTATTTTACTCATCAAATTCCCCCTATCCATTCATAGTTAATATTATAGGATTTCAGTAGAACGAAAAAATCTTTATTTCTTTCTGTTCATTACATCTTCTCTAATCTTTTCTTTTACTTCTTTTAACACTTCACGTTTAAAAGTTTTATTTAACATATTTGTACTAGCAACGCTGTCAATACAGCTTTCTTTGCTACATATGTAAGCACCTCTGCCATTGGCTTTTCCTGTTGGGTCGTAAAACAGCTCCCCTTCTTTGGTACTTACTATGCG
>CAZVEI010000291.1:0-2479 GCA_964626295.1 uncultured Alkalibaculum sp. | reverse complement strand
TTCTTTTTTATCCACTTTGTCTTTACAGACGATACAAGTTCTTTGAGGTATTTTCTTCATATATCGTCCTCCTTAAAGCTATAGCCTTATTCTAAGTCTAAATCTAAATCGTCTAAAATAGAATGATCAATGTCCTCTAATTTCGCGTGTTCATCATATTGGCTTTTGCTTTTAATATCTATTTTCCAAGCAGTCAACTTTGCAGCTAGTCGAGCATTTTGGCCTTCCTTGCCGATAGCAAGAGATAATTGATAATCATCTACAATTACTGTAGCAGACTTATCACTTTCTTTTACTTCTACTTTTAATACTTTTGCAGGGCTAAGAGCAGCAGAAATATATTCCATTGGATTTTCGCTCCATTTGATTATATCTATTTTTTCTCCATTTAATTCATCTACAATAGATTGAACTCTTGCGCCCTTAGGCCCAACACAAGAGCCTACAGGATCTACATTGGAATCTGATGCGTAAACGGCGATTTTTGTCCTTGAACCTGCTTCCCTAGAAATGGATTTAATTTGAACTGTGCCATCAAAGATTTCAGGGACTTCACTTTCAAACAACCTCTTTACTAGACCTGGATGAGTTCTAGAAACGAACACTTGAGGGCCTTTTGTAGTCTTCTTTACTTCTAAGATATAGACTTTTATTCTCTTGTTTTGAGAATAATCTTCTCCGTGAATTTGTTCTGTAGGAGCAAGTATACCTTCTGTTTTGCCAATGTCTATAAATACGTTGTTTTTTTCTTTTCTCTGTATAATTCCTGTGAGAATTTCATCTTGTCTCTCAATAAATTCATTGTAGATAATATTTCTCTCTGCTTCTTTTATTCTTTGAACGACTAACTGTTTTGCATTTTGTGCCGCAATACGGCCAAAATTTTTGGGTTTTACTTCAATTTCTGCCATGTCGCCAATCTCATAATGTTCGTGTAATTGTTTTGCTGCTTCGAAACTAATTTCTAATAGTTCGTCAAAAACTTCTTCTACTACTTCCTTTAAGGAGTATACCTTTATTTCTCCATTGTCTCGATTAATATTAATTTTTACATTTTGAGATGTCCCATAGTTTTTTTTATAAGCGGAAGCAATAGCGGCTTCGATTGCATCGATTAGCTCGTCTTTTTTTACCCCTTTTTCCTTTTCTACTTCATCAAGTGCTTGAATAAACTCCTTATTCATCTGTTACCTCCAACTAAAATTCAAAATACAATCTTACCGACGCTACTGATTTCATGGGGATTTCCATTAAACTATTGTCTTCAAGTTGAATAGTCAGTACATCGTCTTTGATCCCCTTGTTAATTCCTTTGAAATTCTTTGAATTGTTTACTGCCTGGTAAAGACTTATTTCAACGTCTCTATCCATATAGCGAATGAAATCTCTTTCTTTTTTTAATGGTCGATCTAAACCAGGTGAAGATACTTCTAGAATGTAACTGCCTTCAAAGGGATCTTTTTCGTCTAAGATGTCGCTAAGTTTTTTGCTGACCATTTCACAGTCACTTAACATAATGCCACCATCTTTGTCAATATAAACGCGTAGATACCAATTTTGACCTTCTTTTTTATATTCAACATCAATTAATTCAAGATTATATTCATCAGTAATTGGTTTTGCAAGGTCGAATACTACTTCTTCTGTTTTAATCTTTGCCATAGAAACCTCCATTTAAACAGTAAAGAGTGGGATGCTCCCCACTCTTTACATGAATCGATACTTTCTTTTGTCTTATTATATTATATCATTAATTATGTGCAAATTCAAGGAATTTTATCCCTCCTAAGTGCAGTCGCTAGTCTTTAGTCAATTCGTCCCTAGCACATAGGCTACCATTGGTAGCCATAAAGAACGTTTTAGACATAATAACAGCTATGCACAAGATTTAATGCTAGAGTCAATATTATACATTTTGTCTGCTAGGCAGACTTAGAAAGCTTAAGAGGAGTACTCTGAAGCTAGTGACTCGTTGTTTAGAGGCTAAACAACGAAATCTGATTGGTCTCTGGCAAGAAGTTGATAGCTCCGTGTTTACTTAAGACATCTACATTAGACTTACTGATTTTACTTCTTCTTTGCAAGTCTTCAATAGACAGAAATGGTCCTTCTTCTCTTGCTTCGTATAAAATTTGAGCTGCCTTTTCTCCAATGCCTTCAAGTCCAGTAAAAGGCGGAAGTAAATTATCACCTTTAATAATGAATTTATTATAGTGAGATTCCATTATATTAACAGGCAAAAATCCAAATCCTCTACAGTACATTTCTAAGACCAATTCTAAAACCGTAAGCTTAGACTTTTCTTTTGTAGTAGCATCATTTCCTTTATCTCGAATCATCTTAATTTCTTTTCTTACAAACTCTTTTCCTTGTACAGCTATGTGAGCGTCAAAGTCATCCCCTCTTATGGAAAAATAGGTTGCATAATAAGCTAGTGGGTAATGAACTTTAAAGTAAGCAATGCGAAAGGCCATAGTTA
>CAZVEI010000290.1:0-2814 GCA_964626295.1 uncultured Alkalibaculum sp. | reverse complement strand
CAGTTACACATTTATTACAAAGAATACATTTTCTGTTGTCCCTTATAATCATAACACTTGAATCGTCTACAATTTGCTCTGGTAAAGATTCCATTGCAAATGCTGGCATATGAATGCCTAAATCATAAGCTGCACTTTGTAGGCTACAATCTCCACTGGCTTCACAAGACATACAATCGTGTTGACCATTAGAAATTAATAAGTTTACGATATTTCGACGAGCACTTAGTACATCTGGTGATGCGGTACGGATGACCATGCCGTCTGATATTTTTTGATTACATGCTGGCGCTAACTTCTTTGACCCTGCTATTTCTACGACACAAATTCTACATGAAAAAGTATCGTGAACGCCGTCAAGGTGACAAAAAGTTGGTATATGTATTCCATTTTCTTTGGCTACTTGAAGTATGTTTTTTCCTTCTTCTGCCTGTATTATCTTATCATCAATTGTTATTGTAATCATCGTCAACCTCCTCCTTTTATTCGTCTACTATTTCGTTATGGCGTCAAACGGACAGTCTTGATAACATACGCCACACTTAATACATGCTTCTTGATCTATTACAAATGGTATTTTTTCTTTCTTATCTCCGCTGATAGCATTTACTGGGCAATTCTTTTTACAGATACCACAGCTCTTACAAGTGTCTTCTTGGATTTCATAAGCTGTTAAGTTTCTACATACTCCTGCAGAACACTTGTGGTTTAAAATATGATCTTCGTATTCTGATCTAAAGTATTTTAGAGTACTTAACACAGGATTTGGTGCTGTTTGTCCTAGTGCACATAGAGAAGATTTTTGAATATCTTTTGCTAACTGCTCTAAATCATCTAAGTCATCTAGCGTTCCTTTTCCTTCTGTAATTTTGTCTAGGAGTTCCATCATTCTTCTCGTTCCTAAACGACATGGTGTACATTTTCCACAGGACTCATCTACAGTAAATTCTAAGAAGAATCTCGCGATATCTACCATACAAGTATCTTCATCCATAACAACCATACCACCAGATCCTACGATAGAACCAATTTTAGCAAGGGATTCAAAGTCTACTGGAGTGTCCATTAAATCTAGTGGAATACATCCACCTGAAGGACCACCTGTTTGTACTGCCTTTAATTGTTTGCCGTTTGTTACGCCACCGCCGATATCATTAACGATTTCATTTAATGGCATACCCATTGGTACTTCAACAAGTCCAGCGTTCTCTACTTTTCCTACAAGAGCAAATACTTTTGTTCCAGGTGATTTTTCTGTACCAATGCTTCTAAACCAATCTACTCCCTTTTGGAAGATAATAGGCACACAGGCGAGGGTTTCAACATTGTTTAGAATAGTAGGCTTTTGCCACAGACCTTTGTGAGAAGTTCTTGGTGGTTTCATTCGCGGCATTCCTCTGTTACCTTGAATGGATTCCATAAGAGCTGTACCTTCACCACATACAAACGCTCCAGATCCAAGACGTAAGTCAAGATCAAAATCAAAACCAGAGCCTAATATGTTTTTACCTAGTAGTCCATATTCTCTCGCTTGTTCGATAGCAATTCGTAGCATTTTAACTGCTACTGGATACTCTGCTCGAACGTAGATATACCCTTGGCTAGCACCAACTGCATAAGCGCCAATAACCATTCCTTCTATAACAGCATGAGGGTCATTTTCAAGGATATTACGGTCCATGTAAGCACCAGGATCTCCCTCATCAGCGTTACAAAGGAAGTATTTTTGATCGGCCTTAATGCCGTAAGCTTCGTTCCACTTTCTACCAGTAGGGAAACCTGCGCCTCCTCTTCCTCGAAGATTTGCTTCTGTCATTAGATCAATTACGTCTTTTTGCGTTTTTTCAGACAAAACTTGTTCTAATGCACTGTAACCATCAAATGCTATGTAATCATCAATATTGTTAGGATCCACTAAACCACTATTTTTTAATGCAATTCTTGTTTGCTTTTCATAGTAATCTCCAGCTAAAACAAGACGACCGTCTTTCATCTCTGCTGTGCCATCAGCTAACAATTTTGCTTCTATTTCTGGTTTGTGAGACTCACGAATACGACGTAATTCTTCTCTATTTATCAACGCTCTCAACCCCCTGACTGTATTTCGCTATTAAATCCTTTACATCAGACTTTTTAACCTTTGCGTAAACGTCTTCGTCGATTACTACTACTGGAGCTTTACTGCAATCTCCTACACATCTACAATCTGTAATAGAGAATTGAAGATCTGGAGTGGTTTCACCGCCTTTTATTCCTAAGATATTTTGAAACTCTTCTAAAATATCTTGAGCGCCTTTTACATAGCATGCCGTTCCTAAACAAATGCTGATGTTGTGCTTTCCTTTAGGAATAAAGGTAAACTGAGAGTAATAAGTAGCAACCCCATACACCTTTGCTGCAGGTACATCTAATCCGCTAGCAATGATTTCCATAACCTCTCGAGGCAAATACCCAAATTTAACTTGGGCTTCTTGTAGGACTGGGATTAATGCTCCAGGCATTTCTTTGTGTTCTAAAATAAACTCTTTAAACTCTAGAATTTCTTCTTTGTTCTTTTCAAGATCGAAGGTAAATTCCATACATACTTCCCCCTTTTGTTTTTTACATTAACTTAAGTAAACCTATAAAATAGTCTCTTATATACCCATACATAAGAAAATAAATCGACTCTCTATAATTTATACAGATTTATCCATAAGTTAAAGTGTTAGTTAGCAATCACCATACAGAAATGTATAGTTCAACAAAATCACCTTTCTATAAAGGATAACTTTTTTCAAATAAAAAAGAAAGGTAAAAAAACCTAAAGAGTTC
>CAZVEI010000289.1:0-2832 GCA_964626295.1 uncultured Alkalibaculum sp. | reverse complement strand
AAATACCTAGGAGGACAAGATGAAATATAATGTAAAGATAACAGGCATAGGCGATATTGCTTTAGATTTTTTAAGCGAGGATATGATCATAATATTTAACGATAATGCACCAGCAGAGCTTGCAGAAATTTCAGTATTACACGAAATTAGTGAATTAGCAGAAGACGTGACAGTAGGAGATCAAGTGACAATATGTGATGAAGAATATGTAGTAACAGCAGTAGGTGGCGAAGCCCTACATACACTTAAAAAAATGGGACATTGCAGCTTAAAATTTGATGGTGCAGATACTCCATCCCTACCAGGAACCATACACTTAAAAGGCGAAAAAAATCCTACATTTGAAGTAGGTAAATATATAACAATTCAGTAAAAGGTAATACTAATAGCAGAATAGATAGGTACTTTCGTTCATTACATACAATTGAAATAGTTGTTTTCTAAAATTCATTGATATAACTATTTTTATTATTATTGGCGAAAGTACCTTTTTTATATAGTAGAAAAGTTCTACTTTTGAATTTAACTATTATATAAGCTATCTTTATATGTAGTTGAATCTTTGACCTGTGAGACTCGACCTTGGCTTAATGGTTGGCGGCTGATCGCTAAAGTGCTAAAGGCACTTTCTTGTTAGGTGACTATGATTTTAGATATAATGTTAATAAAATATTAAAATTAATTTCATAAGCTGAATCTTTTCTCAAATCTATTGACTCAAATCGATATAAATGCTAAAATGAACTTAAGTTAATAGTTGCAGAGAATGAGAGAAAGCACAGTAGTAGATTCATAACAATGAATTTCTATTTGTGCTTTCATTTTTTATCGCGTAGTAAAGAGCCAAGCGAAAGCGAAGCTTTTAGCATATTTGCACTGGGGAGGACAAATAGCTTGCTAATTTGGCAGACACAGTGTAAATATGCGTAATGAAAACGAAGTTTTCATTTGGCAACTACCGCGTTGCTGAGATAAACTCGCTTGCGAGTTTATCTCAGCACAAATACTAAATACACATACTATAGGAGGATCTATGAATTCTATTAAGGACATTAATTGTTATTTGCTCGATATGGATGGTACTATTTATTTAGGAGATCAATTAATTGATGGAGCAAAAGAATTTTTACAAGCATTAAAGGACAATGGAAAGAAATATTTGTTTTTGACAAATAACTCTTCTAAAGATAAGCAAGCTTATGTAGATAAACTAAATAAGCTAGGCGTATCAGCTACTGAAGATGATGTTTTCTCTTCTGGAGATGCTACGATTCATTATTTAAAGAAGAATACAAACTTTAAGAAAATCTTTTTACTTGGTACGGAAGCCCTTATTCGTTCTTTTGTAAAGGCAGGATTTGAAGTAGTATCCGAAAAAAATGCAGAGGTAGACTGTGTGGTATTAGGTTTCGATACAACACTAACCTATGATAAGTTATGGGCAGCATGCGATTACGTAAGAGAAGTACCATACTTTGCAACTCATCCTGATTTTAATTGTCCACTTGCAGATGATAAGGTAATGCCTGACGTAGGAGCTATGATCGCCTTTATTAAAGCGTCTACTGGAAAAGAGCCTGTAGTTATTGGAAAGCCAAATCAACCTATGTTAGATTCTATAATAGATATATACAATTTTGACAAAAGTGAATTAGCGATGGTCGGGGACCGCTTATATACAGATATAAAAATGGGTGAAGATTTAGGAATTAAATCGATTTTAGTACTATCAGGAGAAACTTCTAGAGAAGACTATGAAGAGTCACCAATTCATGCAAATCATATATTTGATTCTGTAAAATACATTATTGATCAATTATAAAGGAGACGAAAAGATGACGGATTATAGTGAATTATTAAATAAAGAAATAGAGTGTGCTTGTGGAAGAACACATAGCGTTCCAATCAAAGATGTAGGCTTCAATTTTAAGGAAGAAGACATTGCAGAAATAAGCAAAAAATACATCCAAGGAAAGAATATCTTAATCGTTGGGGATAAACATACCCATGACTTAAATCAAAGAATATATGAAGTGATGCAGGCAACAGATTACGACGTGTCTCTTTTGGAATTTGAAGATACAAAATTAATACCAGATGAAAAAGCAGTTGGCAGAGTTGTAATGACTACAGATCGAGATATTGCAGGTATTATTTCTATTGGTTCAGGTACAATCAACGACATTAACCGCCTTGTAGGTAATAGAGTAAAAATTCCAGTAATCACTATTGCTACAGCACCTTCTATGGACGGATATGCAGCATCTGGTTCATCAATGATGTTTAATGGTGTTAAAACCACCATAAAAAATGGAACAGTGACAGCAATATATGGAAAAGTTGACGTCATTAAAGAAGCACCATATGATTTGATTCAAGCAGGTTTTGGAGATATCATCGGAAAGAAAACAGCTTTAGCAGATTGGGTTTTATCAAAACACATTAACGACGAATATTGGTGCGATAAGACAGTAGCATTAGTAGAGGAATCTACTAATATTTGTATTGAAAACGCTAGTAAAATCGCAGAAAGAGATACAGAAGCTATTAAAAACCTTGTAGATGCATTAGTGCTTTCAGGTGTATGTATGTCTCTTGTAGACGATACTAGACCAGCTTCTGGTTCAGAGCATTTAGTATCTCACTACATGGTAATGAAAGCAATTGAGAAAGGGCAATTACCTCCTTCTCATGGAAGAACAGTTGCAATTGGAACATTAATTGCTACGGTATTGTATGAGTTCTTACTTAAACACGAAGCTTTCAAGAAGGTTGAAAATTACGAAGCAATCGAAAAAGTGCAACACCGCACCGAAGACAGTGATATTACGG
>CAZVEI010000288.1:0-2845 GCA_964626295.1 uncultured Alkalibaculum sp. | reverse complement strand
AAGGGAGAAGCAAACAAATTCTACCCATATCCAATTGCTTTTAATATATTACCACATATTGATGTTTTTGAAGAAAATGGTTATACAAAAGAAGAAATGAAGATGATTAATGAGACGAGAAAAATTCTTCATGATGATAGCATTCGCATTACAGCTACTACGGCTCGAGTTCCTGTTTTCTACAGCCATAGTGAGTCCATTAACTTAGAATTTGAAAAAGCCTTTGACTTAGAAGAACTCATTAAATTGCTAGAAAACACACCAGGAATCGTTGTCAAAAATGATATTAAAAATCTTGAATATCCAACACCATTAGACGTTACAGGAAAAAATGAAGTTTACGTTGGCAGAATTCGAAGAGATGAAAGCCTTAACAGTGGTGTAAACTTATGGGTTGTAGCAGATAATATCCGAAAAGGTGCTGCTACAAATGCCGTTCAAATTGCTGAAACATTAATTCAAAATAATTTAATTTAAGAGGGGTGTTAGAAAATGGCTATATTCGAAGGCTCAGCTGTAGCAATCGTTACTCCATTTAACGCAAAGGATGAAGTGAATTACAAAAAATTGGAAGAATTGCTGAATTGGCACGTTAAACAAGGTACAGATGCCATTGTAATCTGTGGCACTACAGGGGAAACACCTACTACTAGCGATGAAGAACAACGAAACCTTATAAAATTTGCTGTAGATGTAATTGACAAAAGGATTCCCGTCATCGCTGGTACTGGCAGTAACGAGACAAGGCAGGCCATTGAAATGTCTACCTTTGCAGAAAAAGCAGGGGCAGACGCGGTCTTAGTCATGAACCCTTATTACAACAAAAGTACACAAAGAGGAATTATCGCACATTTTAAAGCAATTGCAGACAGTATAAATGTTCCAATTATCGTCTACAATGTTCCAAGTAGAACAGGTTTAAATATTACAGTAGACACCATGGTTGAATTAGCTAAAATCGAGAACATTATAGCTGTAAAAGAAGCAAGTGGAAACATTTCACAAGTAGCAGAAATTGCTCGATTAACGCCTGATGATTTTACTATATATTCAGGCAATGATGATCAAGTCGTTCCTCTTCTTTCTCTTGGTGGAAAAGGCGTCATTAGCGTATCAGCAAATATTATCCCAAAAGATTTACACGATATGGTCCAATACTATCTTGATGGCAAAACAAAAGAAAGCTTAGATTGCCAATTAAAAATGAATGGACTTAATAAAGCTTTGTTTATTGAAGCAAATCCTATCCCAATTAAAGAGGCAATGAATGCAATGGGCATGGAGGTAGGTCATTTGAGAATGCCACTTTTAGAAATGGAAGAAAAGAACTTAGCTGTATTGAAAAAAGAAATGAGTGCATACGGCTTAATATAGGAGGCTAACAAGATGATCAATATTTTACTGTCGGGCTGTAATGGTGCAATGGGCAATGTCTTAGACGAAATAATCAAAAACGAAGAACAAATGCAAGTAGTCGCTGGCTTTGACCGCATGGAAAACGAGGAGGCAAACTTCCCTGTTTACATCAACCCAAAAGACTGCAGGGAAAAAGTAGATGTAATCATTGATTTTTCTCATTACAGCGCTTTTGAGGGCGTCTTAGATTACGCTTTAACAAATAGGATTCCACTAGTTATGGCTACTACAGGTTTGACAAAAGAAAATGAAGCTTCCTTGGTAGAAGCATCAAAAATTATTCCCGTCTTTCGAACAGCAAATATGTCTGTCGGGGTAAATGTTTTACTTGGCCTTGTAGCAGAAGCGGCAAAGAAATTAGAAGGTTTTGACATAGAAATTATCGAAAAACACCACAATAAAAAAGTAGATTCCCCTAGTGGAACAGCTTTAATGCTTGCCAATGAAATCAATCACGCTTTAGACGAAAGTTTGGACTTTACTTATGGTAGAGAAGGGAAATCTACGAAAAGGCGGTCTAATGAGCTAGGCATTCATGCTATTAGAGGTGGTACTATTGCTGGAGATCATACTGTAATTTACGCTGGAGAAGATGAGGTCATCGAAATTTCACACAATGCTTCCTCTAAAAAAGTCTTTGCAAAAGGAGCAGTAAGAGCTGCTAAGTATATTGCTGATAAGAAAATGGGACTTTACGATATGCGGAAAGTATTGGAAGGATAAAGAGCGGTGAATTCGCCGCTCTTTTATTTTAATTCAAAACATATTATTATGGTATAATTTAACTAAATATCCATAATTAATATTGAAAAGAAGTTTTTTGAAAGGAGTTATCTATGGCCTCGAACGATGAATTGAAAGAGCAATTCGACCTTACAAGTCCTTATGAGCTTGCTAAATACATTAAAGCGGTTAGAAAGACTACACCTATAAAAGCATACATAAAAGGCGATATTTGTGCTAATGACTTAGAAGGATTAGAATATTACGGTAATCCAGAATCCTGCGTAATCTTTGCAGAAAAAGATATAGTAGAGAAATTCTTAAATAAACATAAAGAGCAAATTGAATCTTATCGATTAGAATACGATAGAAGAAATTCGGCTATTCCCATGCTGGATGTAACTGGAATAAATTCTAGAATAGAACCAGGTTCCTTTATTCGAGAAGGCGCACATATTGGCAATAATTGTGTAATTATGATGGGTGCAGTGATTAATATTGGTGCCTTTATAGGCGATGGCACTATGGTCGATATGAATGCTGTGGTTGGAGCAAGAGGTCAACTAGGAAAAAACGTACACTTAGGAGCTGGAGCCGTTATTGCAGGGGTTTTAGAGCCACCTAGCAAAACCCCAGTCATTATTGAAGATAATGTCTTAATAGGGGCAAATGCAGTCATTTTAGAAGGG
Organism: uncultured Alkalibaculum sp.; assembly: GCA_964626295.1. Lineage (GTDB taxonomy): Bacteria > Bacillota > Clostridia > Eubacteriales > Alkalibacteraceae > Alkalibaculum. The sequence continues at coordinate 17 of CAZVEI010000288.1, read as the reverse complement.
GTTCACGTTGGAGAAGG
>CAZVEI010000287.1:2604-2853 GCA_964626295.1 uncultured Alkalibaculum sp. | reverse complement strand
AAAACTCTGCTCTAATGGACCTGTGACAGAGAATATTACAACAACTTATACGCCTAGAAATAATGATTTAAAGGAAGAAGATTGGAATTTAGATTATAGAATCAACCGTGAGGAAGTTGTAGATACTGGTACATCTCCTTGCAAAACTAATTGTCCTGCTCATATCGCAGTACAAGGATACATTAAATTAGCAGCTCAGGGCAAGTATACAGAAGCTCTTGAATTGATTAAAATGGAAAATCCTTTCCC
>CAZVEI010000287.1:1379-2594 GCA_964626295.1 uncultured Alkalibaculum sp. | reverse complement strand
TTTGTAATAAGCGTTGTGAAGATGCATGTACTAGAGGAGATTTGGACGAGCCTATTGCAATAGATGATATTAAACGTTTTATAGCAGATCAAGATTTAAGCAAAGATACTCGTTTTATTCCTAAGAAACGTAATAATTATAGTGATAAAAAGATTGCTATTGTGGGTTCAGGTCCAGCTGGATTGTCTTGTGCATATTATCTGGCTATAGATGGATATGATATTACAGTATTTGAAAAAGAAAAGGTAGTCGGCGGAATGCTGACTCTTGGAATTCCTTCCTTCGTTCTTGAGAAGAGAATTGTGGAAGCAGAGATTGATATTTTAAGAGAACTAGGCGTTAAATTTAAAACTGGAATAGAAATAGGAAAAGACATCACCCTGGAGCAGTTAAGATCAGATGGGTATAGTGCTTTCTATTTGGCAATCGGAGCTCAGAAGGGGCGAAAAATAGGTGTAGAAGGAGAAAACTATGAAGGTGTGGTTTCTGGAATAGAGTTCCTTTCACGTGTAAATCAGAATGAAAAAGAAACAATTTCTGGTAATATTGTAGTCATCGGTGGGGGTAATGTAGCTATAGACGTAGCTCGTGTAGCCACTCGTGCTGGTGGTAAAAAAGTCAGCATGTTCTGTTTAGAAAATAGAGAACAAATGCCAGCTCTTGACGAAGAAATAGAAGTGGCTGAGAGCGAAGATATCGCAATTAATAATTCTTGGGGGCCTAAACGCATTATTGGAAAAAATGGCAAGGTAACAGGAATTGAATTAGTGAGATGCATCAGTGTATTGGATGAAAAGGGGCGTTTTAATCCTAAATATGATGAAAAAGATACTATAATTGTAGAAGCAGATTATGTTCTGTTATCTGTAGGTCAGTATATTGACTGGAGCGGTATTTTAGAGGGTAGCCAAGCAGTTTTAAATCCTAATAATACTATCAAAGTAGATGAAATCACTTATCAAACGGATCAATCCGATATATTTGCAGGTGGAGATGCAGTAACTGGACCTCGTTTTGCAATTGATGCCATTGCAGCAGGAAAACAGGCGGCTATTTCGATTCATCGTTTTGTACAAGTGGGACAAGATTTGTTAATTGGTCGTAGTCGTCGTCAGTATATTGAATTAGATAAGAAAGCAGTTGTTATGGATAGCTTTGATACAACACCTAGGCAAAGAGTGGCAAAGACTGACGGTCAGGAAGCGAAGAAAACTT
>CAZVEI010000287.1:0-1369 GCA_964626295.1 uncultured Alkalibaculum sp. | reverse complement strand
TATGTGTGTGGGATGCGGAATGTGTGCTACAAAATGTAAGTTTGGAGCTATTACTTTGGAACGTGTTTACGATGGTGAAGGTGTGGAATTCTTAGGCATGAAAAAAGCAATTACACCTCATGTTATTAAGCGTAAAATAAAGATAACCGCCAAAAAAGTATTTGGAGGTAAGAGATAATTCATGCACGAACTAGGTATAATGTACCATATTATCGAAAAAGTGTTGAGAGTAGTAGAAACGAACCAGCTTTCACAGGTTGAGGTCATTGTCCTACAAGTAGGGGAATTGTCTTCAGTAATTCCAAGGTATTTACATGCCTGTTTTCCCGCTGCAGTAGATGGTACCCTGCTTGAAAATACTAGATTAGAAATAGAAACACTCACAGCCAATGGCATTTGTCAAAGCTGTGGAAAAGTATATCCTTTATTAGAAAACTCAAAAATATGCCCTGAGTGTCAGAGCGAAGAATTTGAGATGATTGGTGGAGGAGAGTTTTATCTAAAAGAAATCAGGGGATATTAGACAAAAAACGCCCAATAAGGAGCAAGATCCCAAAAAGGATTGCCAGACTGTGTGAAAATATACTTTTAGGTATGTAAATAAATCTGTGCTTTAGAAAAATAATGGCTCCTTTCTGGTAAGAATCTAAATAATAATTTAAACCAGGAAGGAGCTATTTTTATTAATAATTTACAGACTTTTTTTCACAGTCTTTCAACCAAAAGTGAAAAGTTCTGCTAAGCCAGGTGCTTTTTATTAACAAAAGTATTCGTAAGTATTGAATTCGCTGTATTTCTTTCTAAATCACTCTTACTGGCATATAAGCTTACACTAAGATTTTTATACCGAATAATCATTTGTTCTCTCAAATTCCAATGCGAGCTCAGTATAAGAATGAATAATTTCCTCATTAACCTTGAACATTCTAGCCATGATTGTTAGAGTAGTTACTGCTTTTTATAAAAAAGCTGTTTAGCATTTATCGTCCATTATTCTATTGGTATCATACAGTTCAGTCGCTTTTACTAACGACCATTATTGTAATCAATAATATATATTTAATATTTTTATTGACTAATATATCGGGAGGCGATATAATTATAACATGGCATGATATAACGGAATATGATATATCGATAACCGATAGGGGTGATTTGTATGAGTAACAATATTGCACTAACAGAAGCTGTCTTTTATATTCTTCTTTCACTTTATAAACCGATGCACGGTTATGGGATAATGCAGAATACAGAGAACTTGAGTAATGGCAGGGTAAAACTAGCGGCTGGAACATTATATGGCGCAATAAATACGCTACTTGAAAAAAATTGGATCGAAGCCTTGCCGGAAGAAAAAAAATCTAGAAAA
>CAZVEI010000286.1:0-2879 GCA_964626295.1 uncultured Alkalibaculum sp. | reverse complement strand
AAACCATGTACCCAGAATTCATAAAAGAAGCAGAAGAAGAAGGCAACAAGAAAGCAGTTCAAGCATTTACATTTGCTATGAAAGCAGAAGAAGTTCATGCAGCTTTATATAAAGATGCAATTGAGAATATCGATCAAGAAGAAGAAGTTTTCTATTACTTATGTCCAGTATGTGGCAATATTGAAAAAGTCATTCCAGACAAATGCCCAATCTGTAATGTACCAGGTTCTAAGTTTATTAAATACTAATTGTTGTAAGCCAATGTTCTATATTTTAAGTCCCTTTTTATAGGGGGCTTTTTTTAATAAGGCGTAAGGAAAAACGTAAAAGCAGGTGGTCGGGTAGTATTCCCAGGTGGTCAGTCAGCAAAAGCAAAACTCGCCTTCAGGCGAGAGAAAGACCCGAGCTTCTGTAGAAGTCATCCTGAGTGTTAGCGAAGGATCTTAACCTCTAGCACGAAGGCTTCACTTGTGCTATACTTTTCTCTGTGCACTTTGCACTATTTAAGTAAATGGAGACGAAGTAAATGATATATTTAGACTATGCTGCAGAAACACCTGTAGATCCTCAAATCTTAAATACCTTTAATGAGGTATCTTTAAAATATATTGCAAATCCTAATTCCACCCACAGTCTAGGCAAGCTAGCGAAAGAGCGATTAGAAGATGAAACTGCTCGCATAAGCAAGCTTCTAGGCGTAAAGCCAAATGAAATCATCTACACTTCTGGTGCAAGCGAATCCAATAATTTGGCTATAAAGGGAATTGCTGAGAGGTATAGAGCTTTTGGAAAACACATTATAACCACTTATTTAGAACATTCTTCTGTAAATGGTCCTATGGCTTATCTCAAAGGTCAAGGTTATGAAATAGATTATGTAGACCTTCTTTCTAGTGGCTTAGTAGATTTAGAACACCTAAAAGAGCTTCTTAGAGAAGACACGATTTTGGTCTCTATTTGCTATGTAGATAGCGAAGTGGGAATTACCCAAAATATGAATGAAATTGGAGAACTCATTAAAGGATATCCTAATTGTCATTTCCACACAGATGGGACTCAGGCAGTAGGGAAGATTCCTCTTTTCATAGATAATATGGATCTGACTACATTTGCACCCCATAAATTCTACGGTTTAAATGGTACTGGTGTATTAATTAAAAAGGAGCAGGTAGAACTAGAGCCAATGATTCATGGGGGCATCAGCACTACCCCTTACCGGAGCGGCACACCAAATTTAGCTCATATAGCAGCAACAGGGCAGGCTTTAGAGATTGCTTTTTCTAATCAGGAGAGCAGATACGACTATGTAAGCAAACTAAATAGTCAACTGCGTACAGAACTGAAGGAGTTGCCTAAAGTAGAGATTAATAGTCCAGAACAGGCAAGTCCTTATATTTTAAGCATAAGCCTTAGACTTAGAAGGCATTTGCTTGTCTTCTAAATCTGCATGCTGTGCGGTGAATACGCCATCAAGGACAGTCTACGCCCTTACAAAAAATCGAAAGAGGGCATTGTCGACGGTTAGAATCAGTTTAAGTCATTTGACGACCGTGGAGGAGATTCGTCAGTTTGTAACCCATTTTAATAATATAGTTGGAAAGTTGGAAAGTTAGAATGTTGGAAGAGAAAAATATGGAAAAACATAAATTAATCGAGAGAAGTATTATAAAAAAATACCGTAAAGAAATTTGGAAGAGATTTGTTGAAGGGGTCAATGATTACGATCTGATTCAAGAAGGGGATAAAATTGCCGTTTGCATTTCTGGTGGAAAAGATTCTATGCTTATGGCAAAGTGCATGCAAGAATTAAAAAGGCATGGTAAAGTTCACTTTGACTTAGAATATGTAGTTATGGACCCAGGTTATAATGAAATCAATAGACAGCGAATTATCGATAATGCAGAGATTATGAATATCCCTATAAAGATCTTTCAGTCCGATATTTACGATATTGTAGCAGATATTGATGACTCCCCTTGTTATTTATGTGCGAGGATGAGAAGAGGCTACTTATACAAAAACGCGCGGGAATTAGGCTGCAATAAAATTGCCTTAGGACATCACTTTGATGATGTTATTGAAACAATACTAATGAGCATGCTTTATGCTGGAGAGTTTAAAACCATGATGCCTAAGCTTCGAAGTATAAATTTTGAAGGTTTAGAACTTATTCGTCCTATGTATAAAGTAAGAGAAGAAGATATTTTAGCGTGGAAAAGATACAATGATTTGCAATTTATTCAATGTGCTTGTCGCCTTACTGAAAATTGTGTCCTAGGAGACAACGGAGGTGGCTCAAAGCGAGAAGAAATGAAGGCTCTTATTAAGAAATTCAGAAGAACCAATCCTCATATTGATCAAAACATCTTCGCTAGCGCTCACAATGTAAATTTGGAGACGGTTATTGGCTACCGAAAACAAGGTCAACGATATAGTTTTTTAGATGAATACGATTGATAAAAGGTGGTCGGGTGGTCAGTAAAACCATGCTCGCCTAAAGGCGAGATAATGATGTGGAAAATGACGCCTGCATCGTTCCATCATTCAAGCCATTATTGGTGGCTAACTTAAATTTGGAATTTACGATTTAAGCCTATTCAAAAAAAGGTATTTTATAAATACCTTTTTTATGTTATACTTTTTAGTACTCCGACCTACTATTTTATAGATAAAGGTGGTATGAGCATGAATTGTAAGTTTGATGAAGGGAGTTCTACTGTACTTATTGGTAAGTTTATAAAAAATCATTATATTACCCTGGTTAAGGTTTTAAATAAACACGGGCTGTACAAAGGGCAACCCTATATTTTAACTTGTCTTATAAAAGAACCCAGGATGACCCAGAACGAATTGGCCAAGAAGCTAGATGTAACAAAATC
>CAZVEI010000285.1:0-2906 GCA_964626295.1 uncultured Alkalibaculum sp. | reverse complement strand
TGCGGATGAGGAAAAGGAAGAGCTTGAAGAGGTAGTAGACTTTCTCAAGTCCCCGGCGCGCTTTCTAGAACTAGGCGCTCGTATACCTAAGGGTGTTCTCTTAGTAGGCCCTCCTGGAACAGGTAAAACTTTACTAGCACGTGCGGTAGCTGGTGAGGCAGGCGTTCCCTTTTTTAGCATTAGCGGTTCTGACTTTGTGGAAATGTTTGTAGGGGTAGGTGCTTCTAGAGTAAGAGATTTATTTGAAACAGCAAAGAAAAACTCTCCTTGTATTATTTTTATAGATGAGATTGATGCTGTAGGGCGTCAAAGAGGCGCGGGTCTCGGTGGAGGACATGACGAAAGAGAACAAACCTTGAATCAACTTTTAGTTGAGATGGACGGCTTTGGAGATCATGAAGGAATTATCATGATCGCAGCTACTAATAGACCAGATATACTAGATCCAGCTCTTCTAAGGCCAGGTCGGTTTGATAGGCAAATTCTAGTAGGTACGCCAGATGTTAAGGGCAGAGAAGAAATTTTACAAGTTCACATTAAAGATAAACCATTAGCTGAAGATGTAGATTTAAAAGTTATCGCAAGAGGAACGCCAGGTTTTACAGGCGCTGATTTGGAAAATATTATGAATGAAGCAGCCTTATTAACTGCAAGAAAAAGATTGACAAAAATCACTATGATAGAATTACAAGAAGCCATAAAAAGAGTCATCGCAGGGCCAGAAAAGAGAAGTCGAATTATAACAGAAGAAGATAAAAAGATTACTGCAGTACACGAAGCAGGTCATGCTATTGTCATGAAAAGTCTTCCGACATCTGATTCCGTTCATGAGATATCTATTATACCAAGGGGAATGGCTGCTGGTTATACAATTTCTTTACCTGATGATGATAAGGTGCATATGTCAAAGGCAAAATTGTTAGAGACCATCGTAGGACTTCTTGGTGGTAGAGCAGCAGAAAAAATTGTTCTTGATGATATCTGCACAGGTGCTAGTAACGACATCGAAAGAGCAACGGAGTTGGCTAGAAAGATGGTCACGGAATTCGGTATGAGCGATTATTTAGGACCGATGACTTTTGGTAGTAAACATAATGAAGTTTTCATAGGCAAGGACTTATCTAGAGGGAGAAATTACAGTGAAGAAGTTGCTGCTGCAATAGATAAAGAAATCAGAACTATTATCGCTGAGTGCTATAATAGAGCTTTGGCAATACTAGAAGCAAATAAGGGTAAGTTAGAGCTTATTACGAATAGACTACTAGAAGCAGAGACGATTAATCGAGCAGAATTTGAAGAATTGATGAACCTGTAATGGTTGCAAGTTCTATGTAAAACCTCTTAAGTCGCAAAGTGACTACTATATTGATTTTTAAATACTAAAACAATAAGTTTCGTATGAAATAAGATGGCCATCCTTTCTAAAGGGTGGTTATTTTTTTATTATGAGGAAAGTAAAAAGTTAGTAAGATAGACTGTATTTAGTAGCAAGAGTTTCTTTTTCCTGAAATAAAATCATTGTCACAAGATTAATTATTTGTTATACTATCGTTAAAAATATGTCTTGTATCCGAAAGGAACGAGAACAGGAGGAAGAAAAATGAATAAGAAAAACGAAACAAGCAAGCTTACCTTTATGGGAGTTATGCTAGCATTAACCATTGTTTTTATTCTTATTACAATGGTACCTAATCCCACATCTCTAAATATAGCGGTGTTATTATTTTTACCCACTATACTAACAGGTGTGATTTATGGAACAAGATCAGGAGCAATTTTAGGTTTATGTGCAGGAATAGCTAGTTTATTAAGAGCACTTTTAATGCCAAATTCCCCACTAGATCCTTTTATGATCAATCCGCTCATATCTGTTGTTCCTAGGATTTGTATTGGCCTAGTGGCAGCTTTTGTTTTTACTACATTACATAGAAAATTGAAAATAAATAAAACAGTCAGTTCGTCTGTTGCAGCTGGGTTAGCGATGTTAACAAATACTCTTTTAGTAATAGGCTCATTATATTTACTTTATGGACAAAATGTATACGAAATAGTAGGTGGGGGTTTTATTGCCTTTTTAGGTGCTATTTTCTTATCTAATGGCTTAGTGGAAGTAGTTGCAGCTGCAATAATTATTCCGATTATATATAGTGCATATGCCCGTTATAATAAAATGAACTAGCGAGTAAGAAAGAAGTGACATGAAATGTTAATAACAATTGATGTAGGAAACACGAATATAGAATTAGGTGTATTCGATGGCGACAAATTAGTAGGTACTTGGAGAATGATGACGAAAACCTTGAGAAGTTCAGATGAATATGGCATCATTATGACCTCTATGCTGGAAAATGATACGATTAGAAGAAAAGACATCGATGGTGCTATTATATCTTCTGTAGTACCTAGTATTATGTACTCTCTTACAAATTGCATCAAAAAATATTTTAAGATTGAGCCATTAATTGTAGGCCCAGGGACCAAGACAGGAATTTCTATTCAAACGGAGAATCCTAAAGAAGTCGGTGCTGATAAAATATGTGATATTGTAGGTGCGTACTATCATTATGGTGGACCTGCAATAGTGATAGATTTTGGGACAGCCACCACTTTTGATTTTGTCACAAAAGAAGGCGTGTTTAACGCAGCAGTAATCGCTCCAGGTATTCAAATTTCAGCAGATGCCCTGTGGAGTAAGGCTGCAAAGTTACCAAATATTGAAATTGCAAAGCCAAGGAGTATCCTAGGCAGAAATACGATTCATAGTATGCAGGCAGGTTTAGTATATGGGTATATAGGACTTGTGGAATACATCGTAAAAAAGATGAAAGAAGAAACTGGATGTCCACAAGCTAAGGTAATATCTACAGGAGGCTACGCAAAGATCATTATTTCAGAAACAAATGTAA
>CAZVEI010000284.1:1479-2944 GCA_964626295.1 uncultured Alkalibaculum sp. | reverse complement strand
TTTCTTTTTTTTCAATTTTAATCTCATCAAATAATCCATTTAGGAAAGTTACATTTCCCATGTCTAGGTGAATTTTTTTAATGTCTAATTCCTTAAGAATATTGACGGATAAAGCAATAATTTCTCCGTCGCAATCTGGCAAAGGATTGCCCATATACTCAACACCAGCCTGCATGAATTCTTTTCTAAAATCAATCGTAGAAGAAGAATCTCGAAAGATATTAGTGATATATCCAAATTTTAATACTTCTTGGCTATTTCGATACCTTGTAGCTGCCATACGGGCAATGGGAATTGTAGCATCTGGTCTTAAAACTAATACTTTTCCATCATTTCCGATGAGCTTAAACATTTTACTTCGTGGAAAAGCTCCATCAATATTGTACATATCATAAGATTCAAAGGAGGGTGTAAGCACTTGTCTATATCCGTAAGACTGCATGGTGTTTTCCATAGTATCTCTTATAAAGTCATAAACTTTTAATTCCTTGTAGTGAATATCATTAAAACCATCAATTGTATATTTGTTCATAGATTCCTTCACCTCGCACTTTATTACTGTATCGTGATAAAGTATATTATAGTTTATTCTTAAAGAGGTGTCAATGAATCTTTTTAAAAAATAGGCTGATATATATTTTGAAAACCTATACTTATTGTTTTTCTTTTTTTCATCATGTATTTGAGTTACAATAGATAGAGTGAACCTATTTGGGTGAATTTAAAGGAGAAATTATGACGTATAAGTGTATACTATTTGATTTTGATGGTACTATAGCCGATACAGAACACCATGTTTTTAACATATACAATCAATTGGCAGAAAAATATAGATATAAGAGAATGTCTAAAGATGATGTTCAAGGGGCTAAAAACTTAAGTTTTTGGGAGTTCGTAAGGTCTATTGGCGTGTCCTATATTCACCTGCCAAGACTGTTAAAAGAAGGCCAATATTTGTTAAAGGGAAGTATAGAGACTGTGGAGCCATTTCAAGATAATATGAAAGATATTTTATTAGAAATTAAACAGAAAGTGGATTTAATGGGAATATTGACAGCTAATAGCACAAAAAATGTACAGATGTTTCTTTCCAATCACGATATAGAGTTATTTGATTTTATTGAATCATCTACATTCACGGGGAAAAAAAGAAAGATCAATTCTCTATGCAAAAAATATAAGTTGTCTAAAGGGGCGATTCTCTATGTGGGTGACGAAATTAGAGATATTCATGCGTGTAATGATGCCGGTGTCAAATGCGCTGTAGTAACTTGGGGTTATAACTATCTTGAGACCCTAAGAGCCCATCATCCAGATTATATTATTACAGATTTAAGTGATCTAATAAAAATTGTTTTATGATACTGATTTAAAGGAGAAATACAGATGACATCATTAATATTGACAACTGCCTTAGCCTTATCTATGGATGCATTTGCAGTCGCTGTATCCTGCGGTGTTGCTA
>CAZVEI010000284.1:0-1469 GCA_964626295.1 uncultured Alkalibaculum sp. | reverse complement strand
ATTAATGCCTATATTAGGCTGGATTCTTGCATCGAGATTTTCTGAGTATATTCGAAGCTATGACCATTGGGTTGCCTTTTTTCTATTGGGCTTTATTGGAATTAAGATGATTACAGAATCTAGAGATAATACATGTGAGGATGTTGGGGACTTAACTACAAAACATTTAATAACATTAGCAATTGCTACTAGCATCGATGCTTTAGCAGCAGGAATTAGTTTTGCAGTGTTAGATATCAATATCTTCCTAACAGCCATAGCTATTGGCCTTATTACCTTTTTGTTGTCTTTTTTAGGAGCTAAGTTTGGTGAAAAATTAGGTTGTCGTTTTCAGCAAAGAGCTGAAGTATTTGGAGGCATTATACTGGTAGCAATAGGTACGAAAATATTAATAGAACATCTATTTTTGTAGAGTAGAACACTGCTTGTGCCGAGCAGGGCGAAGGCAGAAGTAGATGTTCTACCTATGCAAGGCTTGCCCAAGAAGAGGAGCGAAGCGAGTCTGATAGGCAACAAGCTACTGCTAGGGTAGAACACTGCTTGTGCCGAGCAAGGCGAAGGTAGAAGTAGATGTTCTACCTATATAAATGAGTTGCAAGTTTTAAGATCTAAGTTATAAGTAAAAGAAAGATATCACCGAAGGTGATAAGATACTTAGAATTTTTAACATAGAACTTATAACTATAGCGGAAAGGAATAAAACATGATTCAAGAGTTAATTGTAGTAGAAGGTAAGGATGATATCTCTGCCGTCAAAAGAGCAGTAGAGGCAGATGTAGTATGTACCCATGGGTTTGGGCTTACGGAAGAAGTTTTGAAGGTCATTGAAAATGCAGTAAAAACAAGGGGTGTAATTATATTTACAGATCCAGATTATGCTGGAGATAAAATTAGAAGATATATAGATAAAAGAGTTCCCAATTGCAAACATGCCTATTTGCCAAGGCATTTAGGAAAAAAAGGAGATAATATAGGTATTGAAAACGCTAGTCCAGAGTCTATTTTTGAAGCCTTATCTAAAGTGCACACTTTAGTAGAGAGTGAGGCCACTTTTACATTACAAGATATGTATGAATTTGGCCTTAATGGAGATGGTAGCAAGGATAAGAGAAGATTTGTAGGAGAAAAACTAGGTGTTGGATACTGCAATAGCAAACAATTCGTCAATCGGCTAAATAATTATGGCATTACTGTAGAGCAGTTGCTAGAAGCTATTAGACAATACAAATAGGAGTGATATAATGGACAAACTGACGTCGCCAAGGGTGATTCATGATATACAAAAGAAATATAATTTTCATTTTAGTAAGCGTTATGGACAGAATTTTTTAACAGATGGAAATATTATAGAGAAGATTTTAGAAGGTGCAAATATTCAGGAAGAAGATTATATATTAGAAATTGGACCTGGAATAGGAACTATGACTCAGTATCTGTGTGAAAAATCAAAACATGTTTTAGCAGTAGAA
>CAZVEI010000283.1:0-2963 GCA_964626295.1 uncultured Alkalibaculum sp. | reverse complement strand
AAGTGAAAATTTTACCACACTAGTAGTAGGTTTGGGAAATTGGAATATTACTCCTGATGCTCTTGGGCCACAAGTAGTGTCAAAACTCATGATCACGAAACATCTATTTAAAGAAGCGAGAGAGCTTATTAGCCATGAAATGTCTCAAGTATGTGCTATTTCACCAGGGGTATTAGGAATCACTGGAATCGAATCTAGTGAAATCATTAAGGGCGTTATAAACAAGGTAAAACCGGATTTAATCATTGCAATTGATGCCTTAACATCTAGAAAAATCGAGAGGATTTGCTCTACAATTCAAATTACAGATACTGGTATAATACCTGGCTCAGGAGTGAATAATAGCAGAAAGGCATTAAATAAGGAGTCGCTAGGAATACCTGTTATCGCAATTGGCGTTCCTACTGTAGTAGATGCGGCTACTATAGCAAATGATACAATTGACATGGTAATAGACAAAATTATGAACGAAGTATCTAGTGGACAAGAGTTCTATCAAATGTTATCAGATATTGATAAACAAGAGAAAGAGGTCTTAATAAAGGACTTATTAAGACCTCATATAGGGGATCTCTTTGTGACGCCAAACTTTGTAGATCAAGAGATTGCTGATTTATCTAATATTATTGCTGACGGTATTAATTTAGCATTGCACCCTCAAATGGACATTCAAGAAATAAATTCTTATATTCATTAATTTTGTAACATATTTGTTTTTCTCACTGAATAGGATAAATAAGGCTACTATAGAGGAGAAAATGAGGTGCAGAATTTGCATAAACTATTAGCAGATAATAAAGCCTATAAGATCATTGTAGGAATTTTGATTGTTAGTATTGTATTTCAGTTGGGGTTATTGATTGGCAATTTTGCAAAAGAAAAACAAGCAGTAGAAGTAAATGCAAATGCATCAGGCGTTAAAGGCGTATCAGAAGATTTAGAAAATGCAGAGAAAAAAAGTGTACAAGAATGTGAAGAGGAAGCGGTATCATCAAATATATTTACTTTTTTATTGCAACAAGTAATTCCCTATCAAAAGGATCCGGTTGATTATGGTGTAGTAGATGCTATTAAGGATTTAACTAAAATAGACATAAGCGATCCGAAGATACTGATCAGCAGTCAAATTCCTATTATGGATAGCTATGAAGTAGATGATGTGGAAATTACGGAAGAAGAAGAAGAAGCGATTTACAATCTTACATCATCAAAGCCTCTTAATAATGGAGCAGTAGCTGTAAATAACACAGGGAATAAACCATTGGTGCTTTTGTACGCTACTCATACTACGGAAAGTTATGCTTCTAGTAACAAGACAAAGATTAATTATGTAAGTCATGCTAGGTCTCTTGATGAAGGGCATAATATGGTAGCAGTATGTAAAGAAATCAAAAAGGTATTAGAAGAAAAATATGGAATACAAGTAGTAGTTGATACAACTGTTCATGACTATCCTGATTACAATTCATCTTATTCTAATTCTTTAGAAACGATAAAAAAGAATTTGAAACAATATCCATCTATAAAATACGTCTTTGATATTCACAGAGATGGATTAGCAGAAAATCAAAAAAATAAAGAAGTATATGCTACCGCAGTTAATGGTGTCAATTCTACTAGGGTAATGATGGTAGTAGGATTAAATCATCAAAATTCAGCAAAAAACTCTACGTTTTCGGATCAAGTATATAGTACGTTTCGTGAAATGTACCCTAGCATAACTAGACCGAGTGTAAAAAGGAACAAGGCAAAATACAATCAATTTGTCTCTGACAACGCAGTACTCTTTGAAGTAGGTAGCAATCTGAGTACATTAGAAGAGGCAAAGGCATCTGCATCTTATCTAGGAGATGCACTGGGAAAGGTAATTACTAAAAAGGAAACCAATTAAAGGACAATGTGTATGAATCATAGGATAAAGATGTTTTTTTTCTTTTTATTTACACTTAGTATGCTCTATATGGGCGTACGTGAAGTAAACTATAGCAATTATGAAATCGTTGAAAACGGAACAAGGGAAGTTATTACTTATCGAATAGACGAAGAAGGTACTGAGCTTAATGTATTTGGTGAGAATTTTTATATCGACAGCTCCACTATTGAGTCCATTAAAGACACCATTACAAGTTTCATTCCAAAAAAGTAAAAATGTAAACTAAGAAAGAAGGCGCAAAAGCTTTCTTTTTTTGCTGTTTTAATAGAAGGTGCGTACAACTGGCAGCATATTGTAGAAAGATAAATATCATTATTGAATTACCATATATTTACACGACATTTAAACTTGCAATTAGCGGGTAGTTGTACTTTAGCACTTTCTTATTTGAACATTAATCTATTTTTGGTATAATGAATTGTTAGTTACTGGTTACAATGATATAATATTGCGAACTAAGAAAATCTCTTAATTCGTTACTTTTAAATTAATTTATTAATTATTATTTGAATGAAAGAGCTCTAGCTTATTAATAGAAGATTACTGTTAAATAAAAGCTTAGCTCATTAGTTCACAATGTTACGGAGGAAAAAGATGTCTTTATCAAAACAAGAGAGAACGAGAAATTTTAGTATTATTGCTCATATAGATCATGGCAAATCTACTTTAGCGGACAGGTTGATTGAAAAGACAGGTTTGTTGAGTCAAAGGGAAATGTCCAATCAAGTTCTTGACAATATGGATCTAGAAAGAGAACGGGGAATTACTATTAAGCTACAAGCTGTCCGATTGGTCTATAAAGCAGAGGATGGAGAAGAATATTATTTAAACTTAATTGACACGCCAGGTCATGTGGATTTTACTTACGAAGTGTCTAGAAGTTTAGCTGCCTGTGAAGGAGCCCTTCTTATTGTAGATGCAGCTCAAGGTATCGAAGCTCAAACGATGGCCAATGTCTATTTGGCTTTAGAAAATGATTTGGAGATTATACCTGTCATCAATAAAATTGATTTGCCTAGTGCAGATCCAG
>CAZVEI010000282.1:937-2977 GCA_964626295.1 uncultured Alkalibaculum sp. | reverse complement strand
TCTTGAAGATAGGTACTATCTACTCCTACTACATTTGCCGAACCATAAGTGCTATCTGTCAAAATACCTGCCTGGCCTCCAGTAAGCGATATAGCCTCAATGCCGTGTTCCATAAGATGTGTTGCAATGACTGTAGTAGATATAATTTCTCCGCAGGAGGTGATCATATCCATAAATCTAGACTCTTTATAGTGAGAAGGGATAAGATTTTGCAAGGTATCTGTTGCATAAGCTTCTCCTTTTCGGCCCATAGCGGATACAACTAAAACTGTGGCCGCACCATTTTCCTGAGCAATCTTTACATTTTCTACAATTTTATCTCTTAAGCCGGGGCTGTTCACAGAAGTACCACCATATTTTTGAACAATTATGTCCATAAATTTCCTCACTTTCTATTTTTAAATAATCTGTTTCTATTATTTGCTCTTATGTTATTTTATATAAATACCTCGATTATTGTTCATGGATAAGAAAGTATTAGTAGGAAAAACTAGTATTACTACACAAGGTCAATAAAATGGAGGTTTATTTATGAAGGCAATAGTTTATGAGGGCATGAAAAATATAAAAGTAAAAGACGTACCCGATTCAACAATCGAAAAAGACGACGATATTATCATAAAAGTGACATCTACTGCTATCTGTGGCTCAGACTTACATTTAGTTCACGGTTTTATACCCAATACAAAAAAAGGAACTGTAATCGGTCACGAGACCATGGGCATTGTAGAGGAAGTTGGCAAGGATGTGCAACGAGTAAAAAAAGGTCAAAGGGTGATTGTACCTTTCCCCATTTCTTGCGGTCACTGCTGGTATTGTGAGCACGATTTAACCAGTCAATGTGACAATTCCAATGAATATAATGAAGGTGGTTCTTACTTGGGTTTTGGCCATACCTTTGGTGGATACGATGGAGGGCAAGCAGAATACTTAAGAGTTCCCTATGCTAATTTTGGTCCCTTTGTTGTACCTGAAGGCCTAGAAGACGAAAAAGTTCTCTTCCTTACAGATGTTCTGCCTACTTCCTATTGGGGCGTAGATGTAGGAGGCGTAAAGGAAAATGATATTGTAGTAGTATTAGGATGTGGCCCTATTGGGCTAAATACGATGAAGTGGGCTGCACTAAAAGGCGCTAAGAGAATTATAGGAGTAGACAATATCGACTACAGGCTAAATCACGCAAAAACATACGATGGAGTAGAAGTCATTAATTTTGGTGAACATGACGACACTGGAGAATATATAAAAGACATCACCCACGGAGGCGCAGATGTGGTCATTGACTGTGTAGGTATGGACGGAACCATGTCAAACTTTGAAAAGATTGAGACTCTCTTAAAACTACAAGGAGGTTCAAAATCCGCAATTGAAATCGCATCTAGATGTGTTCGAAAAGGTGGAACTGTAGTCCTAGTAGGTGTTTATGGAGGACGATACAATATGTTTCCTTTAGGCGATTTTTTCGCGAGAAATATTACTTTAAAAATGGGCCAATGCCCAGCCCATATTTACGTGGAACCTATACTAAAGCTCATTCAAGAAGGAAAATTTGATCCAACAGATATTATTACTCATAAACTTCCTTTAGAAGAAGGCGAACACGCTTACAAGATTTTTGATAAGAAGAAAGATAATTGTATTAAAGTAATATTAAAACCTTAAAATAAAACAATAAAAATTATCTAATCTCTTAGAAACATCTAAGGTAAATCAAGATAAGGACCCTAAACTTTTTCTTGAGGAAACCAATAAAATCATTCTTGAATTTTTTAATCTTTATTTAAAATCTATTGATACAAACATACCAAAAAAAGAATTCAATAATAATTCAGTAAGAAAGCGCCTTTATAATGCGCTTTCTTACTCTACTGATGTACTATTTTTTTTATTTATTACTAAGGCTATAGCAAAGAAAGCTATTCCAAAACCCAATTGCACAGCTATGCTGATGAATATATTTGAAAGATTATCAAGTGAATAGTTACTCAGATTAAAAATAGAATCATTTGCCATAACAAACCAATAGGTAGGCGTAAATTT
>CAZVEI010000282.1:0-926 GCA_964626295.1 uncultured Alkalibaculum sp. | reverse complement strand
AATACCATTGGCTCCTTCTCTATTTTTTGCAGTGGTTCCCACTAAATACGCAATAGATAGAATCGCAATAGATAAGGATAGTAAGTTTATAGACAACAGTATATAAATAAAATTATCATATCTACCTCTAAAAAACAATCCAATAAAAATAAGTAACAAATCTATAAATAAAGCAACGATAAAAAGACCTAGAACCTGTTGAAATTGGCTCTTACCAATTGGTATTGGAGAGATCCTATTTCTCCTTTTAATATGAATATCTCCTAAAGACAACATAATAGAACTAATAGCTATAATCAATACTGCTGTAAGAGCATAGGAACTGTAATTAAAATAAAACTTTAACGCCATATTATCTTCTACTTTTTTTACACTCATATTAGTTTTAGTACTTACGTCTAAATCTTCTTTCACATAGTTTACAATCTCTTGAGGGGATAAATCTGTATTTTTTATATAATTCTCTGTGGTATTAAAATAGTTTTCTATAGTCATATCCATATAAGCTGCAGAAGTAGAATCAGAAACTGCTGATTCTTTAAGTTTTAAGGGATTATCATTTTCAAATCCTTCTACAAAACCATCTGGTATAATAACAATATATTCGACCATTCTAAAAAACAGTGCATCTCTCATTCCTTCTTCTGTTTCCTTTATCTCTACAAACTCAGCGTAATCCTTTAAATAGTTCTTAAATCCATTTATAAGCGGGCTTTCTATATCTTCATTTATATAAGCAATCCTTACTTTAGATTGTTCAAATGCTGTTGAACTAGTATCCCTGGTAATCGTTGTAATAAGGACAACGATAAATAAAAAGATCCCAAGATAAAGCATAATACCAGGTAAACTTTTTTTATTATTTTTAAATAAAGTTTAAATACTTGCATACTTTTTCCTCCTGGTGCTATGTGGTGTTGATAATT
>CAZVEI010000281.1:0-2990 GCA_964626295.1 uncultured Alkalibaculum sp. | reverse complement strand
CTCAAGAGGAAACCCTACAGTAGAAGTAGAAGTGACATTAGAAAGCGGCGCTTTTGGTAGAGCACAAGTTCCATCAGGAGCATCAACTGGTGCTTTCGAAGCGGTAGAACTTAGAGATGGAGACAAGGACAGATATTTAGGAAAAGGTGTTACAAAAGCAGTAGATAATGTGAACGACATTATCGCACTAGAAATCATTGGTTTAGATGCAAGAGATCAAGTAGGCATTGACCAATTAATGATCGAATTAGATGGTACGGACAACAAAGGTAAATTAGGAGCAAATGCAATCTTAGGCGTATCACTAGCTGTTGCTAGAGCAGCTGCAGAAGCGTGCGGTTTACCACTTTACCAATACCTTGGTGGGGTAAATGCAAAAACTCTTCCGGTTCCAATGATGAACATCTTAAACGGTGGAGAACATGCAGACAACAACGTAGACATTCAAGAGTTTATGATTATGCCAGTTGGTGCAGATTCTTTCAAAGAAGCCCTAAGAATGTGTGCTGAAATTTTCCATAATCTTAAAAAAGTTCTTAACAGCAAAGGTCTTAGCACTGCTGTAGGGGATGAAGGTGGTTTTGCTCCAAACTTATCATCAAGTGAAGAAGCTCTTGATGTAATTATTGAAGGTATTGAAAAAGCTGGATATAAACCAGGTGAAGACATCTTCTTAGCAATGGACGTAGCTGCTACAGAAATGTACCAAGACGGAAAATACAATTTCAAAGGCGAAGGCGTTGTAAGGACAGCTGAAGAAATGGTGTCTTATTTTGAAGAATTGGTTGCTAAATACCCAATTATCTCTATCGAAGATGGCTTATCTGAAGAAGATTGGGAAGGGTGGAAGCTTTTAACAGATAAATTAGGAAACAAAGTTCAATTAGTAGGTGACGATTTATTCGTAACAAATACAGAAAGATTAGCAAGAGGTATTGAACAAGATATCGCAAATTCAATATTAGTAAAAGTAAATCAAATTGGTACTCTAACAGAGACATTAGATGCAATTGAAATGGCGAAAAGAGCAGGATACACTGCAGTCATTTCACATCGTTCTGGTGAAACAGAAGATTGTACAATCTCTGATTTAGTTGTAGCAGTAAATGCAGGACAAATCAAAACAGGTGCACCTTCAAGAACAGACCGTGTAGTAAAATACAATCAACTTCTAAGAATCGAAGACGAATTGTTTGAATCAGCAAAATACAATGGAATGAAATCTTTTTATAACCTAAAAAAATAATTTAGACTCTAGTTTCTAGACCCTAGACCCTAGCATTAGGGGGATTTCTCTAGGGTCTTTTTTATACCTACAAAAGTAGCCAGCCACTAATTGACTAGGGACTGCATTTCTTTCCTTGCTATCTTTTTTACCCTATGTTAAAATATAATAGTTAAACAATTGGTTAAGAGGTGTAATATGCAAACTTTTATTTTGATATTATTAGTTATTTCAAGTATTATCTTAATTGTAAGTGTAATGCTGCAATCTGGTAAGGATGCTGGTCTATCTGGATCTATAGGTGGAGGAGCAGAAGGCGTTTTTGGTAAGAAAAAAAGCAGAGGCTATGATGCAATCTATGAAAAAGTGACAAAGATTTCTGCTTCAGTTTTCATGCTAACCGCATTTATAAACTCGTTATTATAATTTTTGACAAAGGAACCACTAACATAAGATCCATAAAATGTTAGTGGTATCTTTAGATATTGTTTGTAAAAGTTTACGTACTTGTATATACACTAATATATAGAACGTAAATTTTAAAATAATTATTAAAGGGGAATTTTATTATGGAGTGGATTTATTTAGCACCAATTGTAGGCGTAATCGCCCTTCTCTTTGCTCTATACTTCGCTAAAAAAGTGAACAAGGTAGACGCTGGAACAGATAGAATGAAGGAGATTGCTTCCTATATACACGATGGCGCTATGGCGTTTTTGCGTAGACAGTACATGTATATGGCTGTTTTCATTGTAGCTGCAACAATAATTTTACTAGTAACACCAGGATTAGGTTTATACACTGCAATTTGTTTTGTCTTAGGAGCAATTTGCTCTATCTTAGCAGGATTTTTCGGCATGAAAGTTGCTACAAAAGCAAATGTTCGAACTGCTAATGCAGCTAGAGAAGGTGGAATGAACAAAGCCTTAAGTATTGCCTTTTCAGGTGGTGCAGTTATGGGAATGTGTGTAGTAGGTTTAGGATTATTAGGAGTTGGAGCACTTTATATTATTTTTAAAGATCCTACTATTGTCACAGGCTTTGGTCTTGGTGCTTCTTCTATGGCTTTATTTGGACGAGTTGGCGGTGGTATTTATACAAAAGCGGCAGATGTAGGTGCCGACTTAGTAGGTAAAGTAGAAGCAGGTATTCCAGAAGACGATCCAAGAAACCCTGCTGTAATCGCTGATAATGTTGGAGATAATGTTGGTGACGTTGCAGGTATGGGTGCAGACTTATTTGAATCTTATGTAGGTTCTGCTATATCAGCGATTACTTTAGGTACAATAACATATGGAATAAGTGGGGCTGTATTTCCACTAGTACTTTCAGCAATGGGTGTTTTAGCTTCTATTATTGCAACATTCTTTGTAAGGGGAGATGAAAAATCAGACCCACACAAAACTTTGAATACAGGAACGTATGTTGCAGGGATTATTGTCATAGTAGGATCCTTTTTCTTAAGCAGATATTTCTTTGGTGGCCTTAATGAATTTATTGCCATTGTGGCAGGTCTTGCAGTAGGTATTATTATTGGTATTGTAACAGAATACTACACTTCTGCAGAGTACAAACCCGTACAAAAGATTGCTCAACAATCTGAAACTGGGGCAGCTACAAATATTATCAGTGGTCTTGCAGTAGGTATGTACTCTGTAGCTATTCCTGTAATACTAATCGTAGTAGCAGTATTAGTTGCATTTAAATTTGCAGGGCTTTATGGTATTGCTCTTGCAGCTGTAGGTATGCTTTCAATAGTAGGTAT
>CAZVEI010000280.1:2263-2999 GCA_964626295.1 uncultured Alkalibaculum sp. | reverse complement strand
TCATCAGGTGATTTTTCGTTCCGATAAGGGGGATTTGGTGCTGGAGGCATCGGACGATGGTATGGATTCGCTGATTAACTTTTTGATGCGCCTCCCCAAAAAATACGAACAGCGGCTGTCGGCCGGCTTGCGAAGCTTATACCGTGCCTGGCATTTTAGTCTGAAATTGGCTGAATGTGGGGCTTATATCCCTCAGTTGCTGGAGTTATATAACAAGTACTATGTGATTCGGTGGATTCCGGCCGTTATCAATGAGGAGGTGGATGCTTTGTTAACCATGCTTGAGCATGGTTTACCGCCGGATTTGGTGCAGGTGCAAAGTGATGCCAAAAGAAATCAATTCTGGTTCTGTATTATTAAATAATTTTATAAAAAAACTAGGAAACACTTGTATAATGATAAATCCAAATGTTGTTATAATCGTTGCAATGATAACCGCAAGCTTATAGGTTTCTCTTACTCGATTAAATTGTCTGGCACCATAGTTATAACCAATTATAGGTTGAGATCCTTGATTGATTCCAAATAGAGGCATAATCATAAGAGTCATAATACTATTAACGATTCCCATAGCAGATATAGCAATGTCCCCTCCGTATTGAACCAGGCTCTTATTCATAATAAAGTTTAGCAAGCTAGCTGCGATTTGCATAAGAAAGGGTGCAAAACCCATGGCAAAGATACCCGTAATAATTCTTAGCTTTAATTTTAAATTTTTTCTACGAATCTTTATGGT
>CAZVEI010000280.1:0-2253 GCA_964626295.1 uncultured Alkalibaculum sp. | reverse complement strand
AAGAAATAACTAAATACCCATACGAAGGAGACAAACTGAGACATAATTGTAGCTAGGGCAGCTCCTTCCATTCCCCAACCAAATCCAAAGATAAATATTGGATCAAAAATCGTATTAATTACTGCTCCAATAAGCATGGTATTCATTGCCATTTTGGGGTTTCCATCAGAACGAATAAAATTGTTCATACCCATAGATGTAGATTGAAAAGCGGTTCCTATTAGTATGATTCTTAAATAGGCTCTAGCATAAGGCAATACTTCATTGCTTGCACCTAATAATTCCAATATTGGATCTAATAATATTAATCCAGTTATAGATATAATCATGGATATCCCTAGCAATAGAACAATGGCATTGCCAAAGATCAGCTCTGCTTCTTCTTTTCTCTTTTCTCCTAATCGAATAGCAACTAAAGCATTTGCCCCTACTCCCACTAGCATAGAAAATGCCATCGTAACCAACATTACTGGAAACGATACGGTAATTCCAGCGATTCCTAAAGAGCCTACTCCATTACCGATAAAAATTCGATCTAAAACATTGTATAGAGCATTTACTAGCATACCTACAATTGCTGGAATTGAAAATTTCAATAATAGTTTAGATATTTTATCTTCACCTAATTGTCTTGTACTGTCCATATTATTCCCCATCGTTTTCAAATATTTTCATAAAACGCTCCTTACTATTATTTTCGTAATCAAAATAAATTCAATTGCTTTTTACAAATCACATACTATTATAGCACCTGTTTCGTATCTATTAAATAACAATATAAAAATTACTGTTAATTACACTAAAAACTTTTTTATAATTTTTAATTTATTTGATTTAAAATATAGGAGTGGTAAAATTATGAAGAGAATACTTAATTGAAAGGAGTATGACATGAAAGAGGTTTATGACTTTTTAATGAAATGTGGAATTTATTACCTTGCAACTGTAGAGGATGATCAGCCAAGAGTTCGACCATTTGGTACGATTAATATTTTTGAAGACAAACTTTACATTCAAACTGGTAGATCAAAAGATGTGTCTAAACAAATGATGAAAAATCCAAAAGTAGAAATCTCTGCATGTAACGGTAGCGACTGGATTCGTATTGAGGCCGTTACAGTAGAAGATAATCGGGTAGAAGCAAAACAAAGTATGCTCGACAGTTATCCATCTTTACAAGAAATGTATTCCGCTACAGACGATAACACACAAGTACTTTATTTAAAAGATACAGTTGCTACCTTCTCATCTTTCACTAAGGAGCCAAAAGTAGTTCGATTCTAAATGAATTCTATGTTAAAACACCTAAAATTTTCTTAGGTGTTTTTTTATTGCGTATAGAAGGTTCTTCTTTCGCGGAAAGCAGAATGCTGGAAGCTCAAATTCAACTCGCTTTTAGCCAAGAATACGATTGCTTATCTACTATTTAACAATTGTTTAACTACTGTTCCACTATCGTTCAAAAGTTGATTTTCAATTAAATTCATCATATAATATGTGTGCATAAGAAAATACAGATGCGAAAAAAGGAGTCCCTAATGTCAAGTAATATCGAAGGAATGAAAAAACTTATTGAACAGAAAAAGAAACAAAGCTCTGAACAAGGAAATGTTAACACAAAACCTGGTAAGAAAAAAGTAAGCAGCCGTAAAGCTTTTAAAATCTCAAATGGCGGCGGATTCTTTGATAAATAGCTTTTTAGGTGGTTAGGTGGTCAGAAAAACCAATCTCGCTTAAAAGCGAGACGGTTTTCCTTTCAGCCTTTAACTAATTCGTTACATTCTTAATCCATTTTCCGGATTTAATCCTCATAAAAGCAAGGATGCACTTAAAAAGCTCTTCTACAAGAGCTAGAGCGTATACCATATGTACCGGAAAACGAAATACAAAAGCACCTATTATAGTCAATGGCACTCCTATAAACCACATAGTAAAGCCTTCAATGAGAAATGCACGCCCTGCATCCCCTCCTCCTCGTAGTACACCCACTACTAAAACAATGCCTGTAACCCTAATAAAGAAAATAAAAGATATTATATATAAAATTGTCTGTGCACTACTCCTAACTACACTAGAGACATTAAATACATTTAATATAAGTGGAGAGCTAATAGCAAGTATGGCCCCTAATATGAAACTAAAGAGAAAGGATATTACAATAATCTTCTTTGCATAGTCACGTCCTTGTTCTTCATCCCCTGCGCCAATGCTATTTCCAATCATAATAGATGCTGCACTAGATAATCCAAAGGT
>CAZVEI010000279.1:0-3004 GCA_964626295.1 uncultured Alkalibaculum sp. | reverse complement strand
GATTTAGATTTGGTTTTTTTGAACCCATGATACCTACGTCGTTTAAATCTGGTTTGACGCAGTTATTTGGGCAGCCACCAACGGCAATTTTAAATTTATGAGGTAATTTTACTTGCCTGTATCCTTCGTAAAAGTCATGATGTATTTCTTCTGATAAAGAACTAACATCAATTAAACCGTAATTACATGTAGATCCTTTGCAAGCAACGATTGGACGAACTTTAGGTCCTGTACCGCCTACTTGAAGGCCTTCTTTAGCAATAAACTCCCTAAAATCTTCAATTTTATCGTATGGAATACCTGGACATTCTACCGATAATCTGGTAGTAAAAAGAATACTTCCATTTCCAAATTTCTCTGCAGCCTCTGCGATACATTTAGCTTGTTGAGGGGTAAGCTTTCCATTGACTGTAATAATTCTTGCAGAAAAGTTATCTGTACCTCTGTTTCGCAAAAATCCTTGCCCCTTAACGTTCATTTCTTCTTCTAGCGTCACTTTTAAACTAGCCATAATAACTTGCCTCCGATTCAAATATTTATACTCTTCATTATATCATATATCATTTTTTGTTGTTTGCATTTCTCCTATCAAAGCCCTTTTTAAATCTTATACATTAGCTTTTAAATAAAATAAAAGGTATACTGAAATCAAATAAGACAAATAGCAATTTGCAGCATTCCATAAATTATATATAATTGTATATAGGTACTTGTCAAAAATTACGTAAGAAAAAGGGGATGTGGCTTGTGGGGGAAAACAACAAGGACATGAAGATAAAAATACTAAAAAATGGTCCATATATGGTAACAGGAAATGTGCCTTTGAGTGAAACAATCATTGTACCAAAGGGCAAGGGCTATGAATACAAAGAGGGATGTACTTTCCCAGAGAAGAAACAATACGCACTATGTCGATGTGGAAAGTCAAAAAACCCGCCGTTTTGTGATGGTGCTCATGCAAAAGAAAGATTTGATGGTACAGAAACTGCATCAAAAGTAAAATACGAAGAAAGAGCTGAATTAATAAAAGGGCCTGACCTTGATCTTATGGATGATGGAAGGTGTGCTTTAGGCCGCTTTTGCCATTTAGAGGATGGCAGCGTATGGCAATTAGTGAAAAAGTCCGACGTTTCACAATATCGGGAGCAAGCCATCAAAGGTGCATCTGAGTGCCCAGCAGGGAGACTTGTGGCAATAGACAAGTCAGGAAAAGTATACGAAGATGAGTATGAACCTTCTATTGAGTTTCTTCAAGACCCTGAAAAGGGCGTAAGCTGTGGTATTTTTGTTAAGGGTAATATTCCAATTGAATCCTCCGATGGGGAAATGTATGAGATAAGAAATAGGGTAATGCTTTGCCGATGCGGAGAATCAAGTAACAAACCCTTTTGTGATGCAACTCATGTAAGGGCAAATTACTTAGATCAAGAATAAGAATTTTGTAAAGAAAAAACTTGATAGTTATGTAATTATGTAAGTGCAGCCTAGGGACACATTTAAGCTGCACTTTATCTATCTCGAAAATTTACTATAAAAATGGTCTACTCTTTATACTAAAGGGAATACATTTATTATGATAATATGAATAGCCCAATTCTTCATACTTTCTTGCTTAAAATTGCATTTGGCTATAAAATACAATAGTACAAATAAAGGAAGTAATACATTCCTTATTACTTAAAGGTGAGATAAAATGTTTGATTATATATACGACGAAAAAACCATAGTACAGAAGAGAAGCCAAATTTTTGAAGAGTTCTTAAGATTATCACAAAATATTGAAGACGGCAATTTTAAGATGATCTCTACTGATGATTTAAAACTGTTGTTTGAGCTTTACGACAAAGTGTTTTTTTGTAGTGATTTTTCTAATGTATATAAAGGCAGTTTTCGCTTTTCCCTTTCTAAGCGCATGACAAAAAGTGCTGGACTTACTCTGTGTCCCAAGAATATAAACACTCTAAAACCAGAAGATATCGTTATTGAGTTTCGCTTTGGTGTTAATTTTTTCTTTTATTACGATTTAAGCAATAAAGATAAATTCGTTTCTGGAATCAAAACGCATAATGCTCTAGAGGCGCTACAATTAGTTCTAGAGCACGAAATCTGTCACGCCATTGAATTTATACTGTATCATCAATCAAGTTGCAAAGGAAAGCGTTTTAAAACATTAGCTAATAATTTATTTAACCATAGCAGCAGCTATCATGCACTCCCTACAAATCGAGAAATTGCGAAAGAAAGATTGGGTTTATCTATTGGAAATAGAGTGTTTTTTCAATACGAGAACGAATCCTTTGAAGGCTTCATCAATGGGATCAATAAGCGAGCTACAGTTATGGTGAAAAATAAGGATGGAAATTATGTAGACCGTCAAGGAAATCGATATACAAAATACTATGTGCCTCTAAATCAATTGACTCTAATTGAATAAAACAGCATAATTTTTAGTTACAAATTCTAAGTTATCTCACAATGCTAGGCAACTGTATAGTATGACTAAACAAATATCCTGCATAAGATTATTCCTAAAGACCAAAACTAATATAAATACAAATTGGCATAAGGAAGGGAATAAGATGGATAATAACAAAAATAGAAAAAAAGATAGAGAAAAGAGCAATCCAGAACGCAGAAAAATGGAGCCGAAAGACAATGCTGATGTAGGCATTATAAATGGTATTAAAATAGGCACTCATGACGGAAAACACGAAAAGAATACGAAGTAATTTTATACAAAGCAGAATCTCTGATAAAACAGTAGATTCTGTTTTTTATTAAGATAAATATATAAATGACAAAAATATTGTAACAAAAATGTAATAAATGTTTGTCAAAAAGTTGGAATAATGTTACAATAAAAAAGTCATAAATTATGTGTCATCGGATAGCAAATTTTTGGAGTGTAATTACATGGAAAATCAACCAAAAGGGCTGAAAGAAAAAATAAGCAAACTCAGTCTGAAGAAGAAAGCCCTGCTAGCATCTAGCATTATTATAGTAG
>CAZVEI010000278.1:0-3021 GCA_964626295.1 uncultured Alkalibaculum sp. | reverse complement strand
AATTTTAGCATTTATTTGTAAAACAGAGTGAATTCTTTGCTTTATTTTATGCTCTAATTCTTCTAGATTGCTGATTCGATCTGAGAATAATTCTTCAGAAAGCTCAATTTGTATCTCTAAATTATCTAAAGTACCTTCTCTAGTAACGATAAGCTGATAATGTGGTTCTACATTGCCAAATTCCATTAAAACGCTTTCGATTTGAGATGGGAACACATTTACGCCTCGAATGATGAGCATATCATCACTTCTTCCAGAGACTCTTTCCATTCGCACGTGAGTTCGACCACATTCACATACTTCTTTATGTAATACAGAAAGGTCTCTCGTCCTATACCTTAATACTGGAATGCCTTCTTTGTTTAAAGTCGTAAATACCAGTTCTCCAGGGCTACCATATGGTAATGGCTCTAAAGTATTTGGGTCAATAATTTCTGGAAGGAATTGATCTTCCCAAATATGCATACCATTTTTGCATTCACATTCGATAGCCACTCCAGGTCCCATGATTTCGGATAATCCGTAAATGTCGTGAGCAGAGATATGAAGTCTTTCTTCAATTTTTTTTCTCATATTTTCAGACCAAGGTTCTGCTCCAAATATGCCTGACTTTAGCTTGATTTCTTTAGGGTCTATGCCATATTCTTCAATAGCTTCTGCTAAATAGATAGCGTATGAAGGGGTACAGGCTAGTAAGGTGCTATGAAAATCTTTCATAAGCATAATTTGCCTTTCTGTATTGCCTCCAGACATAGGTATAACAGATGCACCAAGTTTTTCTGCCCCATAATGAAGTCCAAGACCACCTGTGAATAAGCCATATCCATAAGAGACTTGCACTACTGAATGAGAATCAGCACCAGCAGCCACAAAAGCCCGAGCACATAGTTCTGCCCAATTGCTAATATCTTCTCTCGTGTACCCCACAACAGTAGGTTTGCCAGTAGTACCAGATGAAGCGTGAATTCGAACGATTTCTGATAATGGAGCTGCAAAAAGTCCATAGGGATAACTATCCCTTAAATCTTGCTTTGTAGTAAAGGGCAATTTACATAAATCGCTAATCTCTGTAATGTCTTCAGGGGCAAGACCTACACTTTGAAACTGGCTACGATAAAAAGGTACATTATGATAAATCCTTCGCAACATTTTTTGTAGTCTTTCATTTTGAATATAAGCCAGTTCATCGCGAGACATGGTTTCTATTCTTTCATTCCAATACATCTTAATCAACTCCAGTTTTATTTAAGGTGGTCAGCAAAACCACAATTCACTTGTCACTTGAGAAATTTGCATACAAATTTCTCAAGTCGTGTCACTCGCTAAATAAAAGCCAAGGCTTTTATTTACACATCCACACGATTCCGCAAACAAATTGGCAAGCCATTTGTTTACTACATCCTATGTCTGCTACAAAAGCTTCGCTTTTGCTTAGCTCGTTAGTTCACGCAAAAAAGAAAAACGCCCTTTAATATAAAATTAAAGGACGAGAAAATACCCGCGGTACCACCTTGATTGATTGCTCCACTTATTTATTTGATAACGTTTTTGTATAAACGGTCATGCCTACTCTTAGTTCAGCAGACGACTCCAGAATGAACTTCTTCTATGTAAAAATGTTAGTTTTCAGCAGCCACTAACTCTCTTGAATTTCTATCATAGAGTACTCTTTCCTTCACAGTCTATTAAATTATTAAACTTAATGATATTATATGAGAATGTTTAAGTCAAGAAAGATTTAAAATTTATTTATATTAAATTCGCCTAAACCCATATCTACTTTAATGTGGTATTTTGAAACAGCGCTTTCGTAGTTTTGGCTAACGTACTTATTATCAGATTGTTTTATAAAGTCTAGTTCAGAAATATTAGTGGAATTTAATGCGCCATCAAATTCTAATAGGATTCCAGCTTCTTCAGGAATGTTTAGTTTAATGCTAGAAACCCCTGAGTCGATGTCTATAGTGCCATTTGTAGATTTATCACTTAGGTAGACTTCTATATTTCCGGCCCCTAAATCAATGTCTAGTTCCTTTAACTTTATGTTTTTCAGATCTACCATTCCATTTACAGCGCCTGAATCAATATCAAGGCTCCATGGAAGTTCTTCATTGAGAGCTAGATCTAGGTTGTAGTTAAAATCCAAATTAGATAAAAAATGTTGAGTAAAATTTTCGTGGGAAATATGTAGATGCTGCATATTGTTATCTACAGTATTTTTTACTTTTAATCCAGGCAAATTAGAGTCAAGAACAACAAAATCCTCCGTTCCTGACCCTATATTAAAGTCCGTGGCACCTAATTCTAAGTCTAATTTACCAGCAGAAACTTCGTCCTTTGTAGATATTGTGTAAGATTCCATTTGACCTAGTTCATAAGAACGTGGTGTTGGCGCTTTTTCCTGAAGATAATAGCCATAAACGAGGAGTATAATAAAAAACAAAAGCCATAGTAACGAATTAAGTACTTTGTTTTTTATTATAATCGTTAGACCTACAATTATTAGCATTAAAGGCCATAATTTAGTAAAGGCAGTAAATAAGTATCTAAATTCAAAGTCAATCATATTTAGATTGTTTAAGAGCCAAAAAGATCCTAAAAGTACAAAGATCAATCCAATTATAATATTATTTTTATTCTTCATGGTTTTTCATCCCTCCTTTTACAATAATGAATAACCCCAATACAATGAGTACAACTGGCCAGACATACATAGAATCTAAAAACGGTGTAAACTGCTTTAGTAGAAAGAGAAGGCCGCTAATAATGAGAATAATTCCAATCAATTTGTTATTATCACCATTAAGCTTATTTTCTGGTTTATTATCGTCTTCGGTCCATTCGTAGTCTTGAGCTGGCAGTATAATAGCTGCAATAAAGTAAAGTAATATACCAGTTCCATAAGCAAAAGCTGTTATTGCCCAAATAATGCGTATAATAGATGAGTCCATTTTAAAATACTCCCCAAGACCTCCACATACACCAGCGATTATTTTGTCTTTTGTGGACTTGTGTAGTCTA
>CAZVEI010000277.1:0-3025 GCA_964626295.1 uncultured Alkalibaculum sp. | reverse complement strand
TGCTCTACGAGGTTTAGCGACGGATTCCGCTACGGATTTGGCGCAGAAGTAGGTATTAGCACCAACAAAATACATGCTAGAGGACCTGTAGGTTTAGAAGGCCTTTTGATTTACAAATACAAAATGATCGGCCACGGCAATACTGTAGGAGACTACGAAAACCATAAAAAGACATATAAACATACTCCACTAAATAAGGAATTTAAGCTATAAGGGCAAGCAATTACACGGATATTGCAAAATTAAAGGGCATCAGGTAAACGACAAGAGGGGATATATCTTTAGATATGTTCCCTTTTGCCGTTAAACGATAGTTAAATAAATGTTCAACTACTGTTAAAAGCGTCATATTTCTGCCACATTTCTTTTTTATAATAATCTCAAAGAAATAAATGAAAAAATTATATGAAATAAAAAAAGGAGTGAGTAACATGATGGGTAGAGGATTTTATGGAAGCGGAGCTTGTTTTGGTGGTGGAGGCTTATGGGGGTCACTTATGATGTTCGGACTATTTTTATTGATAGCTGCACTAATTATTTGGGCTGTAAAAAGATTTACATCAAGGGATGATGAACTGCTAAATGACTTAAAGATGAAATTCATTTCAGGAGGGATTACAGAAGAAGAGTACTTAAAGAAAAAAGAAGTGTTAAAGAGAAAGTGAGTGGATTGAATTGAAAAAGGGAATTGTTTTATTGATCATTGTAGGTTTCTTGCTCATAAGTGCAGGAATTGTGGGAAGCGTACTAACTCAAAATTCTTTAGAAGATATGGTTCAATCAACGGGAAATGCTGTGTATAAGGAAAGAGGAAGTACGGATGAGTATATTCAAAGAGAGCGACAAGGCATGGGAAGGCAGTATTATAGAAACAATCCCAATTGTGCCTATTATAATTAATTTGAAGATTTAGAGGAAAGTATATAATTAAAAAATGATCGATATATAGAAATCGGCAACCGTAAAGGTTGTCCTTTTCCATATATCGGGTTAAACTTAAAATGAAGATTATATCTAATATAGTGAAAGGAGCTTTTTTATGTACAGTGTCCTTGTGGTAGAAGATGAAAAAGAAATACAAGAAATTGTTTGTAAATACTTAGCTCATGAAGGGTATGAGGCTTATTCTGCACACAATGGAATTAATGCACTAGCTATCTTTCATGATCACAAAATAGATATGATGATTCTAGATATTATGATGCCGGGTATAGATGGATTTGAAGTTTTAAAAGAAATTAGAAAGATATCTCAAATTCCCATTATCATGTTGACGGCAAAGCAGGAAGAAGTAGATCGCCTTCAGGGTTTTGATCTCGGAGCAGATGATTATGTCATAAAGCCGTTTAGCCCTAGGGAGTTGATGAAGAGAGTCCAGGTGCTTATTAAGAGAGTATACTCCCACAAGGAAGGAGAACATATCCTTCAAGTTTATCCCTTTGAGCTACATGTGAATAGTCAAAAATTATTTAAAGGCAAAAGAGAAATACCCATTACTGCTATGGAGTTTAATCTATTATACGTCTTTTTTCATAATGTAGGCATGGTTTTATCTAGAGAGCAACTTATTGAAAAAGCCATTGGAGAAGATTATGAAGGGTACGATCGGAGCATTGATACTTACATTAAGAGAATACGCCATAAGATTGAAGATGATTCTAGAAATCCTCAGTATTTGAAGACGAGATACGGTGCAGGTTATGTATTTGGGGGAAATGAACATGAGCATTAAAAAACAGTGGTTAATTACATTAATTCTTATAGCAATCATAGCGATTATCACCAATTCAGCAATTTACAGTATGCTAATCGATAAGTATTTCGTTAATTATATGAGTCAAAATTATGAAAAGCAAATTGAAGAAATACAAGAGTACGCTCAGTTCATTTTACAAAGTCAGTTTATAACTAAAAGACAAATAAAAATGGAAATGCAAAAATACTTAGATGATCCTATAACTGAAATATCTATTTATGATTCAACAGGGCAAATGATCATATCTGCTGGGCAGATGGCTATGGGCAAAATGCATGATCAGATGATGGGACAAGAGAATTCTGAAGTAAAAGATGAATACGATTTAGAAGATGGAATGCTTATTATTACCAGAGAGGGATCCATTGAAGACTCAGCTACCTCTATGTTGTTTAAAAAGGAATTAATAAATAGTAGCTTATTATCAGGAGGGATTGTCCTACTTATAGCTTTAGCTGTAAGTATTCTCATCAGTAAAAAAACAACTAAGGATCTAATGGATACAGCAAGTTATGCAAAGGGTTTAGATTTGGATTTAGAAGCAGATCTTCCGTTATCCTATATTACAGAGATTACAGAAATTCAAAATAGCTTACTTTTATTAGCTACAAAACTGAAGATAAAAGAAAAGGTAAGAAAGCAGAAGCTTGACATGGTGGTCCACCAAGCGAGAACTCCTCTAACAATTATAAAGTCTCAATTAGAGGGAGCTATAGATGGCATTGTAATAATGGATAAAAACCGATTAGATAATTTGATAAATCAGGTAGACACCTTAACGACTGTAATAGGAAATCTAAAGGAAGTATTTGAAACAGAGCACGCAGAAGAGTCCCTAAAGATTCAAACCTTTGATGTAACAGAAGAAATGAAGAAGATAATAAAAGGTTTTAAACTTCAATTTGAAGACAAGGGAGTCAAGTTATTATTTTCAGGAGATAAGGGTATTGCTGGAACTACAGATAGATATCTTCTGACTCAAGGGGTGTATAATATTCTGACAAATGCCTATAAATTCACTCCTAAGGATGGGAAGGTTCAGGTAGAGATAAAAAAAATAGGAGAATGGATTGAATTAAAAATAATGGATACAGGTATTGGAATCCCAAAAGATAGCCTTTCGACTGTATTTAATCCCTACATTCGAGGTTCTAATGCGAGAAAGACAGCAGGCCAAGGATTGGGATTGTTCATAGCAAGAAACAAAATAGAGCGAATTGGCGGAAAAATTGAAGTTGAAAGACTTATCGACGAAGAAAAGTTACTTTT